>CAMCZJ010000010.1 GCA_945886995.1 Asaia bogorensis | reverse complement strand
TGCGTGAACCCGCGCAATTGCAAGCGATGCTCTGGCTTGCGGAAAGCCGCCGTGGCCTTAATAGCGCGCTGCAACAGGAAGGTGACCCGGATGCGAGCTTCATCTTCGCGCAGATGGAAGAACTCTGCCCCAACCCTGATCTGAATGCCTTCATGGATGCACTGCAAAAGCGGTCCTACTTCCTGCGGCTCTGGATGGAATTTTTCGAACGCTTCCCTGTTGCGATCACGCCGGTTTCGGGCGAATTACCCTTCCGCGATCAGGAAGATGTCGAAAGCCCCGCTGCCTTCCGCCGCATCATGGAAGCGCAGCTCACGCAGGTGGGCCTGCCGCTGATGGGCCTGCCGGGCCTTACGGTCACCACCGGCACGGTAGGGCGCGTGCCGGTTGGCGTGCAATTACTGGCCGGCCGCTACCGGGAAGATTTGCTGCTGCAAGCGGGCGCGGTGATTGAAGCCGCCGGCGCGCCGATTACGCCGATTGATCCGGTGCAATAAAGTCTGATGAGCCCTGCATCGCCGCCATGATGGCGTGGTGCAGGCCAATGGCGTCCAGCTTTTCCGCGCGCCCATCGCCGGGGCGATCACTGCGCCAAATCAGGTAATCAGTCTCCGTCCCGCCCTTGGCTTCCGCCAAGGCGGGGCGATGATCCCCAAAGGCGGCAATCACCACCGGGCGTGCGGAAGCCTGGGCAGCGCGCGTCACGGCACCCAGCATGTCATCGGTGGCTTTCATGCAATCGGCCCAAGCGCGTGCGGGGTCATCGCCTTGCCAAGGCCCATGCGCCGCCACGCTGATCACATACCACAAGCCAGGCATGGTCGCCGCAGCCAGATCAGCGGCAAGCCGTTCTGCAATCGCGGCATCGGAAACCAAACCCCGCACGCGTTCCGCCTGTTGAAAGGCCGCCGCCGCATCAAAGCGCGCGAAGCCAAGCGCGGGCAAAACCTTGTCGCGGCCAAAAAAGCGCGGATCGAAGGGATGCAGGCAGAGTGTTTGATACCCCGCGCCGCGCAACTGCCACGCCAAAGACCGGATTGGTTGGCGCGCAAAACGAAAATACGGATTGAAACGATCAAGCCCCAGCGCCGCATCATCCAGCCCGGTCAGCACGGCGAATTCAGTGCGCATGGTATTGGCGCCAAAAGCGGAAACCGTCAGGGAACCCTGCGTCAACGCCGCCTGCGCCAGCCGATCCTTACGCGGCAATGGCTGCGCCAAACCGAAGCGACGGGGATCGCAGAAGCTTTCCAATTGCAATAGCAGCAAATGCGGCGCGGGTTCAGCAAAACCCAGCGCTGCTGGTGCGGGCGCATGGCGCGCTTGCCGCGCTGTGCGTTCCGTTGCGGCCAGGCGCGCATGCAGCGCAAAACAGGCCAAAGGCCCAAAGCGCGCCGCATCACGGGCCGGATCGCGCTGCATCTGCGTACTGCCCAATAGGAAAAGCGGGCGCAGCGTAATGCCGAACAAGGCGCTGCCCAGCAGCAAAATCAGCAAGCGCGCCATCAGGTGAAAATCAAGCCCGGGTTCCAACGCCAGCACGAAGGCGGTCAATGCAATGCCAGCGGCGATACCCAGTGCCAGTACCGGGCGCGGCACAAAGGGCAAGTAAAAGCGTGGATGGGCAAATACCTGCCACAGCAGCCCGCCATCGGTGAACACCAGCCCATCGCGCAGCGTCGCGCGTTTGGCGAATTGCGCGATGCCAATGAAAATCAAAGCGCCAGCAATCGCGCCACCCGAAAGCAAGGGCCGCGCACTAGCGCCGAGCAAAATCAAATAACCCGCCAGCCAGGGCGTGGCATCCAGCATGACCCAAGCGCTGAAGCGCGCAGCAACCTGCCACCGCAGCCAAAACCAAACAGGCAGCGGCAGCAGTGCGCCAATCAGCGCATGGGTCAGTGCCCCCACCAGTTTCAGGAAACGATGAAAGCCTTGGCCTTGGCGTCGTAATCGCCATAGCCGAGCGTGTCGCGGAGTTCCGCCGAAGGCAGCGCGCTGGCCGCTTCCGAAAGCCCGGCTTGCAGCGCGGCAAGCCCTGCCTTCATCCCCGCCGCAGCCGGTGAGAGCATGCCAGTCGGGTAAGTACCAATCTTGAAGCCAAGCGTCTTCGCTTCATCACGCGTTGGCGTGGCGCGCGCGCCACCAGGGGAAAGCACCGCAAAGGAAGGCCGCCCCTTTGCCGCAGCCACCGCGCGGCGGATTTCATCGTCATCGGCGGGGCTATCCAGGAAAAGGATATCCGCACCTTCTTCAACAAACATCTCAATCCGCGCCACCGCCTCATCAATGCCCGCTGTCGGGCGGCAATCCGTGCGCGCAAGAATCAGAATGCCCGATTCCTTTGCCGCCTGCACGGCAGCACGGATCTTCATGCGCGCTTCTGCGCGTGGCAGGCAGGGCTTGCCGGCGGCGGTCAGCGCGCGCGGCGTGATTTTGTCTTCAATCAGAATCGCCGCTGCCCCCGCCTGGCCATAAGCGCGCACGGTGCGTTGCACATTCATCGCATTACCGTAACCATGATCGCCATCGGCCAGCACCAGCGTGTCTGGTGCCGCGCCGCGCACCATGTTGAAACTGTCAAACATCTCAGCGAAGGAAATCAGGTCCAGATCCGGCCCACCCAGCCGGCTTGCGGCCACGCAGGAACCGGACAGAAAGGCGGTCTCAAAACCCGCGCCGGCGGCAAGCTTGGCGGTCAGCCCATCCCATACGGCGGGCATGACAACGAAATCAGGCTTGGCGAGCAAGGCGCGCATTCTCTCAGGCGGGGTCATGGTGTTTCCTTGTTCAGGGTGAATAAGCCTCAAGCTAGGCCGAATTACACGGGCAACCAAGGGCCGCGCCTTGCCGCCCCTGCGGGCACCGCATAACCTTTCCCCACAAAAATCGCGCCCCGAGGAACCGCCCATGCCAATTATAGACGCCCAGGTCCATGCTTATGAACGCAATCATCCCGGGCGGCCCTGGCATGCCGTGCTGCATGGCCCGCCAGAGGTGACTGGCGCTGACATGGTCAAGGCCATGGATGCGGTCGGCGTGGATGGCGCGATTCTGGTTTCTGCCTTTACCATGTACCGCTTTGACGCGAGCTATGCGGTTTCCGTCCGCAATGCGTATCCGGATCGCTTTGCGCTGGTGAAGCCGGTTGATCCGAATGATCCGTCGGTGGCTGAAACCATCGCGGATTGGCAAGCGACCCCTGGCGCAGTTGCCATTCGCATCATGATGCGCGGCGATGTTTCCGCGGATCCCGCTGATCCCGGCATCAACCACGTGCTGGCAACCGCTGCGAAGCGTGATGTGCCGGTCAATCTTTTGTGCTGGGGTCGGCTTGACCAGGTGCATGAATTGACACGGCGCAATCCGGATACGCGCTTGGTGATAGATCATCTTGGCCTGCAACAGCCTTTTGAACCGCCGCGGATGGACAATGGCTTTGCCGAATTGCCGAAGCTGCTGGCCCTTGCCGCTTTCCCCAATATCGTCGTGAAAATCACTGGCGCCTGCACACTCTCACGCAATGAATATCCATACGGCGATATTTGGGAACCGCTTGCGCGCATTTTCGATGCCTTTGGTATGCAGCGCTGCCTTTGGGGCACGGATTGGACTCGCGCGGTGGAATTGATGACTTACGCTGAAGGTGTGGATTCTTTCCTGAAATCGGATCAGCTTTCGGATAGTGATCGCGCCATGCTGATGGGTGAAGCCACAACCCGCGCCTATCGCTGGGCACCGGGGGGCAAGTAAGGGCTGGCGCGCGGTCATCAAAGCTGCCAGCGTCCACAAAAATCTTGCCGAGGAAACCCAGAATGAAGCGACGCCATCATGATGCGTGACAGCCGCTTGGATGGCCGCGCTGCCTGGACGCGTTTGGCGATTGCGCTTCTGATCAGCATGATCGGCAGCGCGCCGATGTGGACCGTGGTGGTGGTGCTGCCCACCGTGCAAGCGGAATTCGGCACGCTCCGCGCTGGCGCTTCGCTTCCCTATACCATGACCATGGTGGGTTTCATGGTGGGTGGCGTGCTCATGGGCAAGCTGTCGGACCGCTTCGGTGTCATGGTGCCAGTCTTGATCGGCGCGACCTCCATCGGGCTTGGCGGTATTGCAACCTATCTTGCGCCGAGTCTTTTTACCTTCGGTCTTTCCTATGGCGTGCTGCTGAGTTGCTTTGGCGCAGCGGCGGTTTTCAGCCCGCTGATCGCCGATGTCTCGCTATGGTTCGAAAAACGCCGAGGCATTGCCCTGGCGCTGGCGGCTTCCGGCAATTACTTCGCCGGCACTTTCTGGCCGACTTTGCTGCAATGGGGCATTTCCACGATCGGCTGGCGCCAGGCGCATTTGATCATGGGGATTGCGAGCTTCCTTACCATCGTCCCCCTTGCCCTGCTGTTGCGCACCCGCGCGCCCATGCCCGTCATGCCGCAGCCCGGCACCGTGGCGCCGCGCAATCCCATGGCGCTGAATATTTCGCCCAATCTTTTGCAGATGCTGATCATTCTGGCGGGGATTACCTGCTGCATCGCCATGGCCATGCCGCAGGTGCATATCGTCGCTTATTGCGTGGACCTTGGTTTCGGCGCGGCGCGCGGCGCGCAGATGCTGTCCGTCATGCTCGCCAGCGGTATCGCCTCGCGGCTGATTTTTGGTTTCATCATGGACCGTATCGGCGGCGTCAGAACGCTGGTGCTTTCATCCATGCTGCAAGGCATCGCGCTGCTGCTGTTCCTGCCATCTGATGGCTTGATGGCGCTGTTCCTGGTGTCCTTTATGTTCGGCCTGTTCCAGGGCGGGCTGGTGCCCTGCTACGCCATGATTGTGCGTGAGAATTTTCCCCCATCGCAGGCCGGTAGTCGTGTTGGCTTGGCACTTTCTTCCACCATGGTTGGCATGGCGGTCGGTGGCTGGATGGCGGGCGCCTTGTTTGACGCAACCGGTGGCTATACGGCCGCGATGTGGAACGGCATTGCGTGGAATCTCGTCAATCTTTCCATCGCGCTTTGGCTGTTGTTTCGCTTGCGCCAGGCCCGGCTGCAGCCGGCCTGAAGCGACGCCTGCCGGTGGCTTTATCCCCAAGGCATTAACCGCGCAGAAAAAGCCTGTCTTTTCAGGCGTTGCGCGGCTTGGTTCACCTGAAATGGCAAAAGCTGCGCGGCCCTATTCCCCAGACTTATCCACAAGACCTGCGCCGGCCATCAATCGCGCAGTTTCCGATTCAATCCTGGTCTCCAGCGCTTCCATCAGCGGCTTACGGGCCAAGCCAGGCGGCAACGCCGGCAGGACCACAATGGAAATCACCCCAGGCATCTTCCGAAAGGCGCGCCTGCCCCAGCAGCGCCCGCTATCGGTCGCAACGGGATAGCAGGGCACGCCGCTGCTGATGACCAGCGCGGCGACCCCGGGCTGATAGGGCACTTTTTCCCCGGGGCCAGAACGTGTGCCTTCCGGAAAAATCACCAAGGGCCGGCCTTCGTCCAGCACGCGCTTGGCATCCCGCACCATGCCGCGCAGTGCCGCGCCGCCGCCATCACGGTCAACCGCCACGGCGCCGGTATGGCGCGCCGCGCGGCCCCAAAAGGGCAGATCAAGCAATTCGCGCTTCAGGACATAACTTGGATGCGCAAGCAAAGCTGGCCAGACGAAAGTGTCAAAGGCTGATTGGTGTTTGGAAGCGATGATGGCGGCACCCGGTGCGATATGCTCAAGCCCGGTCACCTTCACGCGGATGCCGCAAATGATGCGCATCAGCCAGATGATGCTGCGCGCCCAAAGCCGAATGAAGCGGCGTATGAACCTTGGATGAAAGGGCAGCAACAGCATGGCAATCACGGAACAGAACGCCGTAAACGTCATGAAAAACGTGTTGAAGATGCAGGAACGCAACCAGATCATGCGCGCTTTCCACCGAAAAATGCCGAAAGCCCAGCTTCCGCGCCCAGGAATTTCATATACTCGCCAAGCATCAGCCCCCAAATGCGAGGCCGCCAAAAGGCGCCTGTTTCGCGCAGCCTGGCCGGCGTTACTGCATGGGGCACAACGCCCAGTTCCGCCATGGCGCGGCGCAATTCGGCCCGTGCGCGCGCCATGTGATACCCTGCGGTGACCAGCCGGATGGTGGTGATGCCGTTCTGCTTGGCCCAGGCGGCTATTTCCACCGCATTGCCGCGCGTGGATGCCGCTGCATGCCCCAGCTCCACAGGGCCGGGCAGCTTGGCGGGGTCAATGCCGGCAACGCGGGCCAGATCCGCAAGGCGCGAATCCGGATGCACGCCGGAGACAAAAAGCCGTGGTGCCATGCCTTCGGCCAATAGGCGAAATCCTGTCTCCACACGTTCCGCCCCGCCGGTCAGCACCACAATGGCATCCGTGGCAGACCCATCCGTCGCGGTTTCCTGCGTGGCGCGCAAGAACCAAATGAAGCCGCCAAGCCAAAGCAGCAGCAGCGCCAGCGGTAAAAGCCAAAACAAGCGCGCCTTCATGGCAGGCGCCGCAGCCATGAAAGGATGCTTGCGGTTGTCGCTGCCCAGGCCACCAAGGTTGCGAGCAGCGGAATCGCCACAAGCTCAGGCCAAGGCAGCGTCTGCCATCCCGCATCGGGCAGGATTGGCGTGGCCATCTGCAGCAGCGCCGCAATCAGCCCTATGGCCACAACAACACCAAGCGCGGCGCCCAGCAGGGCAAGCCAAGCGGTGCGGCGTGCAAAACGGCTGGCGATATCGCGGTCCGTCGCGCCCAGCATATGCAGCACCAGGACCGAATCGCGCCGCGTAGCTATGCCCGCGCGCACCGCAATCACCACCACCGCCGCAGCCACCGCAGCCACCAGCAGCAAGGCCGTAAGTGCCGCGGCAGAAAGCGCGCGCGCCAGCGCCGCCAGACGCGCGACAAATACGCCATGCGCTTCCGTCTCTGCACCGGGCACGGCTTCTGCCACACGGTCCCCAATCAGCACCGTGTCAGCCGCAAGATCGCCCAAGCGCAATTCAATCACGCCGGGCAGCGGCAGCCCCGCGACATCGCCAAGCCAAGGCCGCAGCAATTCCGCCATGCGCGCTGGGTCCACTGCGCGGGCCTCAGCCACCTGGGGCAGGGCTTGCAGCGCTTCCAGCGCCGCATCCATCCGTGCGGGCGTGGGATTGGGGATTTGAACGGTAATCGCGGCATTGGCGCCTTGCTGCCAGCGCGTGGCAAGCTGGCTGACAGCTTCATGCCCCGCCACCGCAAAGGCGGCAAAAAGAGCCATGGCCGCAATCAGCCCCACCAGCAGCGGGTCCGCCAGCGCGCGCCTGAGACCAATAGGGTCCCCCCTGCCCCCTGCTTCACGGCGCATCAATAACTCTGCCTTCAGCCAGGGTGATCACGCGTGCCGGGTGGCGCGCGGGCAAATCCTCGGAATGGGTTGCCACCACAATCGCGGTGCCCAGCCGGTTCATTTCCACAAACAGCGCAATCAGGCGCCGCGCTTCGAATACATCCAGTTCCGATGTCGGTTCATCGGCAATCAACAGGGCGGGGCGGGTGATAATGGCGCGCGCTATCGCAATGCGCTGCTGTTCGCCGCCGGAAAGCTCCGCCGGGGCGCGGGCGGCTTTTTCTGTCAGGCCCAGCCATTCCAAAATCTCATTCACATCCTGGCGAATCGCCGCTTCACCCCGCCCCGCGAGCCGCAGCGGCAGCGCCACATTATCCCAGGCGGAAAGATGCGGCAGCAGCCGGAATTCCTGATGCACCACCCCAATCTTGCGCCGCAGCGCCGGCAGCGCGGCGCGATCCGCCTGCCCGATATCGGTACCCAGCACCGAAACCACGCCGCGTGTGGGCCTGAGCGCTGCGTGCATCAGCCTGAGGATTGAGCTTTTCCCAGCCCCGGAAGCCCCCAGCAGCCAAGTGAAGCTGCCTTCCCCGAGCGCGAAGGAGACATCATGCAGCGCTTCCTGCCCCGGGTCGCCCTGGGGTGTTGGATAGGCCAGCCCGACGCGCCCGAATCTCACCATGGGTGTTGTTTTGCATGGCACGGGCTTCGGGCTCAATCTTTCCCTTGCCGAGAAGCGGATGCTGACGGAAAATAGACGCATGTTGATCCAATGTCCCGATTGCGCCGCGGCCTTTGAGGTTCCAGAACGCCTGCTGGTGGACCCGACACGCCCGCTCCGCTGCAGCCAATGCCGGACGGTATTCCCCATTCCGGAATCGGCGGCACCCAAGACCAAGGGCTGGGAACGGGCCGAGCCCGTGGCTGCGCCGCCCCCGCGGCCACCGCCTGCGGCCCGCCCAGTTGCGGAGCAAGAACCGCCCGCCGCCCAAGCCATGGCACCGGAGGCGCCCGCAGAACCCCTGGTGGCGCGCGATTCGCCGCCGGAACCGGCAAATGACGGTGTTTCATCACGCCGGCTGAGGGCCGCTTGGGTGGCCTCCATCCTGGTCTTTATCCTGGGCGGTGTTGGCGCCATCGCCAAACGGGCTGAGATCATGGAAGCCTGGCCGCCTTCGGCGCGGCTTTTCTCGGCGCTTGGCCTGGGGTGAGAATGATGTCGGGGGTTCAGGCTGCGGCATAGATCACGCGCCGGAAAAAGGTTACACGCCTGTCATGCAGGCACCCGTACCGCTTCTTGCCGCTGAGGGCATCACCAAGCGCTTCGGCGCTCTGGTGGCCAATAACGCCGTGGACCTGACGGTGGCGCCTGGCGAAATTCATGCGCTGCTTGGCGAGAATGGGGCGGGTAAATCCACCCTGGTCAAGATCATCTATGGTCTGCTGCGCCCCGATGCCGGGCGCCTGCTTTGGCGCGGGGCGCCCGTTGCGGTGGAAAGCCCCCGCGCCGCCCGCGCGCTTGGCATTGGCATGGTGTTCCAGCACTTCTCCCTGTTCGAGGCGCTGACGGTCGCCGAAAATGTCGCCCTCGCGCTTGATGGCGCCGAGCCCTTGGATGAAATCGCCGCACGCTTAGCTGAAACCAGCCGCGCCTATGGCCTGCCGCTTGATCCCCGGCGTGAAGTCTGGCGGCTATCCGTGGGCGAACGTCAGCGCGTTGAGATCATGCGCTGCCTGATGCAGGACCCAAGCCTGCTGATCCTGGATGAACCCACTTCAGTGCTGACGCCCCAGGAAGCCGAGGGGCTTTTCGCGACCCTCGCAAGACTGCGCGCCGAGGGGCGCTCCGTTCTCTATATCTCCCACAAGCTCGAAGAAGTGCGGCGCATTTGCGAAGCCGCGACCATTCTGCGCGGCGGGCAGGTAGTGGCGCATTGCGACCCGCGCGCTGAGTCCGCGGCAAGCCTTGCGCGCATGATGATGGGCGGTGATGTGGTGCCAATCCGCCATGATCATATCGAAGCGCAAGGCCCGGTGCGCTTGGCGGTTTCCGCGCTTTCACTCCCGGCGCTGCATGCGCATGGCATTGCACTGTCGAACATCAACCTGGAGCTTCGCGCCGGTGAGGTGCTTGGCATCGCCGGTGTCGCCGGCAATGGCCAGGATGAGCTTTTTGCAGCGCTCAGCGGCGAAGAATTGGCGCCGCATGCCGGGGCCATTGCAATGGATGGTGCGGCTGTTGGCTTGGCCGGCATCAATGAACGCCGAAAACGCGGCGCTGCCTTTGTGCCCGAAGAACGGCTTGGCCATGGTGCTGCGCCCGCGATGCGTCTGACAGAAAACGCGCTGCTTTCAGGCCATGCCACCAATGGCTTTTTGCGCCATGGCCTCGTGGATCGCGCGAAGCTGACTGACTTCGTGGGGAAAGTTGTGCGCGCCTTTGATGTGCGCAAAGGCCCCGCCGATCCTGAAGCGCGCGCGCTATCCGGCGGTAATTTGCAGAAATTCGTGATCGGCCGCGAAATTGCCCGCAAGCCCGGCCTTTTGGTGGTGGCGCAGCCAAGCTGGGGCGTGGATGCCGGCGCGGCTTCCACCATTCGTCAGGCGCTGATGGATTTGGCGCGCGCGGGCAGCGCTGTTCTGGTGATCAGCCAGGATTTGGATGAGCTGCTCGAAATCTCCGACCGGCTTTGCGTGATGTTCATGGGCCGGCTTTCGCCCGCCATGCCAACCGCCGGGGCAACACGCGAATCGCTCGGCCTGCTCATGGGCGGGGCTGGGATGGCGGCGTGATGAAACTTGTTATGGAGCGTCGCACCGAAACGCCGATCAGCCTGATGCTGATCTCGCCACTCATTGCCGTGGTACTCACGCTGATATCGGCGGCCATCATGTTCGCGCTGCTGGGTAAGGACCCGGTGGCGGCGCTGAGCACGTATTTCCTTGATCCGCTATCGGATTCCTGGGGCTTGCAGGAAGTGGCGGTGAAGGCGACACCCTTGGTGCTGATCTCGGTTGGGCTGGCGGTTTGCTATCGCGCCAAGGTTTGGAATATCGGCGCTGAGGGCCAATTCCTGCTTGGCGCCATGGCTGGTGGCTATATCGCCATCATCACCCATGGCAGCACGCAAGGCCCGTGGCTTTTGCCCGTGATGCTGCTGGTGGGCGCCATGGCCGGCGCCTGTTTTGCGCTGATCCCGGCGCTGCTCCGCACCCATTTCGGCGCCAATGAAATCCTGACCAGCCTGATGCTGGTGTATGTCGCGGAATTGCTGCTGGATTACCTGGTGCGCGGCCCCTGGCGCGATCCGGCGGGCTTCAACATGCCCAATAGTGTGGTGTTTGAAGCGGAGGCGACGCTGCCGCTCCTGATGGCGGGCGGGCGGCTCAATATCGGCACGCCCATCATGATTGCTGTTGTGTTTGCCTTCATGCTGCTGATGGGGCGCACGCTGAAGGGGTTTGAAATCCGCTTGGTGGGTGAAGCACCACGCGCCGCACGCTTTGCTGGGTTTTCCGAAACCCGTTTGATCATCACGGTTTTCATGATCTCCGGCGCGCTGGCCGGGCTTGCCGGCGTGCTGGAAGCCGCGGGCACGGTCAAGCAATTGCAGCCCGGCATTTCACCTGGCTATGGCTTCACCGCCATCATCGTTGCCTTCCTTGGGCGGCTTAACCCGATTGGCTGTCTATTCGCCGGCATTTTCATCGCCATCACCTTCATCGGTGGCGAGAATGCGCAAATCATGCTGCGCCTGCCTTTGGATGCAACGCGCGTGCTGCAAGGGTTGTTACTGTTCTTTGTGCTGGCCTGCGATAGCATGCTTTTGTATCGCTTCCGCCTGCTGCGCGGTGCCGCTGCATGACGTTGTTCGAAGCCATCATCCTGACCATCATCACCGCGTCAACGCCGCTGCTGATTGCAGCAATTGGCGAATTGGTGGTGGAACGCGCGGGCGTTTTGAACCTGGGCGTTGAGGGGATGATGATCATTGGCGCTGCCGCCGGCATTGCGGCAGCGATCTCGACCGGGTCTTCAACACTTGGGGTGCTGGTCGCCGTGCTGGCGGGCATGGCGCTATCGCTGGTTTTTGCCGCACTTGTGCTGGGACTTGCGGCCAATCAGGTCGCGGCGGGGCTGGCACTCGCCATCCTTGGGCTCGGGCTTTCCGGCGTGATCGGTGCGCCCTTTGTGGGCGTGCAACGCGCGGGCATCGGCAAAATCGAAATCCCGCTGCTGTCCGATATCCCCTTCATCGGCCCGCTGCTGTTCCATCAGGACCCTTTTGTTTATGCCTCCATCGCCTTGGTCGTTGCCGTCTGGTGGTTCCTCACCAAAAGCCGGGCGGGCCTTGTCTTGCGCGCGGTCGGCGAAAACCACGCGGCGGCGCATGCGCTGGGCTATCCGGTGCGGCGGATCAGGCTTCTTGCTATCCTGTTCGGTGGCGGCTGCGCCGGGTTGGCAGGGGCCTATATGTCACTGGTTTATACGCCCTTCTGGACCAGCGGCATGACCGGCGGGCGGGGCTGGATCGCACTCGCCATCGTGGTCTTTGCCTCCTGGCTGCCCTGGAGGGCCATGGTCGGCGCCTATCTGTTCGGCGCGCTGACGATCCTGCAACTGCATGCGCAATCGGCCGGCGTGCCGTTGCCATCGCAGCTTTTGGCGGCTTTGCCCTATCTGATCACGATTCTGGTCCTGGTGCTCATTATGCGGGCAAGGCGGGGCGGGGCGGCGGGGCCGGCTTCGCTCGGCGTGCCCTTCGTGCCCGACAGATAGGGCCTTCCGTATTGGTATTAAATTTGCTTAATCCGAACGGCTTTTCTGGGAGAGCTTCATGAACATCACCCGTCGTCATCTTGTGGCTGGCTCCGCCGGTCTTGCCGGCGCAACGCTGGCCGGCCAGCAGGCCGAAGCGCAGTCGCGGCTCAGCGTGGGCGTCGTCCTGATCGGCCCGGTCGGCGATTTCGGCTGGTCCCACATGCACGACCAGGGCCGCCGTCGCATGGCCGAGGTACTGGGTGACCGCATCACTGCCACCACCGTCGAATCGGTGGCGCCGCCCGATTTTGATCGCGTTGTGACGCAGCTGGTCCGCACCGGCCATCGGCTGATCTTCACCACCAGCTTTTCCTATTTCGCCCCCACGCAGCGCCTGGCGCCGCAGCACCCGGGCGTATTTTTCGAAAACGCGACCGGCCCGACGACGCTGCCGAATATGGCGATCTACAATGCCCGCTTCTACGAAGGCCGCTATGTCCAGGGCGTGATTGCGGCGCGCAAGTCGCGTTCCAAGACCATCGGCTATGTTGCTACCTTCCCGGTGCCGGAGGTGATCAGCGCCATCAACACCGTGATGCGCGGCGCCTGGTCTGTGGACCCGTCCATGAAGGTGCGCGTGGTGTGGGTGAACGCCTGGTCGAACCCAGCGCGAGAGGCCAATGCGGCCCGCGCCCTGATTGACCAGGGCTGCGACGTGCTGTGCAGCCATACGGATGGCCCGGCGCCGCTGCAACTTGCCGAACAGCGCGGCGTCTTCGGCTTCGGCCAGGCATCCGACATGACACGCTTCGCACCGCGCGCTCACCTGACCAGCAGCGTCAATAACTGGGGTGATTATTATGCGGAGCGTGCGAAGGCGGTGCTGGATGGCACCTGGCGCCCGACGGATACCTGGGGCGGGCTTGGCAGCGGCATGTTCCGCATGGCCCCCTTCACCAATATGACGCCCGAGGAAGTGAGCGAGGCAACGCGCATCCGCGACGCTATCGCTGCCGGCACGCTGCACCCGTTTGAAGGCCCAATCACGCGCCAGGACGGCACGGTGGTGATCCCTGCGGGCCGGCGGCTCACGGATGATGAAATCCGTGCGCAGAACTACTTCTATCAGGGCATTGATGTCGCGATGCCGTGAGCATTTTCAAGCCAAGTGAAATCACTTGGCGACTCGGGAAATGCGATCAAACAGAGCACTTTTCAAGCCAAGTGGAATCACTTGGCGATGCGGAAAATGCGATCAGATAAAATCTTAGAGCACTTCCCGTGAACGAAGGTGAGCGGGAACTGCGCTATGGCTTTGGATGGATTTTGCCGACTGGGCTGTAAAGCCCGGTCGGTTATTTTCAGGGCCGCCTATCAGCCGGCGCGCGTTACCTGCACGGTTGACTCCAGGCCAAGCACGGCAGCCAAGGTTTCAAGCCGGCGCAATACACTTTCGCCCGCGAAAACACCGCTGCCTTCAACCAACCGCAGCACCAAGCGCCCGCCCCGGCGTTCCAAGGCTGTCCCCGCCAAAAGAACCGGCGTGCCGCCTGAAAGCGTATAGGCAAGCCTGAAGGCCGCGCCCAAAATCTCCGCCCGCCTGAGCGTACCGACATCAATCAATAATCGGGCGGAGGGCAGGAAAGGTGCTTCTGCCTCAGCCTCATAACGCAAGGCCGCGGCAAGGGCGAGGAAAGCGCGCCCATGATGATCAATGCCAACACCTGGCTGGCGCAACACGCGGTAGAAGGCGTGTTCGGCGCGATAATCCGGATGATCATGGCTGCCGATATCGCTCACCCAACAGGCGGCTTCGCGCAGCGCAATCGCCAGCGGTGTTTCATCCTCAAAAAGCGGCGCTGTCCAAGCGAAAAGCGCAGGCGGCATGGTGAGATCGCGCCCGAAGCGCTGCGACATGTCGCGCGCCGCAGCCAGCAAAGGGTCGCGCTTGCGTTCCGCAACGTCCAACAAGCGCGCATACCAACCTTCGCGCAACCCATTGGCGCTGAAGATCACGCGGCGCGCACCGCTGGCGCGCAACAGCCGGCGCAGCACCAGCGCGGCAAAAGGCAGATCAGCCAAGCGCTTGCTTGGCGCGCCGGCCATGCGTTCCAGCGTGCGTCGCGTAGCCGCCATCAATACACCTGACAAATCGCGCGCTTCTTCGCGTGCCAAGGCGTAATGATGCACGATGGAAAGCGGGTAGCCGGTTTGCCCCATATGCATCCGCGCCATGGCGCGCCAGGCGCCACCCACAAGATACAAATCGCGCCCAGATGCGCCACTGATCCAAGGAAACCGCGCCAATTCTTCACTGACAATGGCGCGCGCCTTGCCGATATCCTGCTTCGCGCGATCAGCAAGCCGAATAGTGCCAATCGGAAGGCTGCCAGTTTTGCCCTGCACACCCTGGTTGAGTTCCACCAATTCCAGGGAACCACCGCCAATATCGCCAAGAATACCATCGGCGCCAGGGAAGCCCAGCAGCACACCATCGGCGGAAAGCCGTGCTTCTTCATCACCTGTCAGGATATGGATGGGCACGCCGGGCAATCTCTCGCCCAAGGCCGCGACAAAGGCTGCGCCATTGGACGCATCCCGCACAGCAGCGGTGCCCAGAACCTCAATCGGGTCGGCGCCCATGGCGCGCGCTACCGCGTGGTAGCGCTGCATGATGGTCAGCGCCTGGCCCACCGCATCAGGATTAAGCTGCCCCGTATCATGCAGCCCACGGCCAAGCCCGAGCACAGCCTTTTCATTGAAGATGGCAACCGGATTGCGACCGCGCCCTTCAAAGACAACCAAGCGGACGGAATTGGAACCCAAATCCACCACGCCGCAGCGCATGGCGGATTTCATCGCATTCGTTTGGGCATTGAGAGCAGCGCCGTCCATCAATCCTGCTTTACACGATCTTGCCGCTGGCGTCGGGGCGCACGGGCCAAAGCGCTACCGCGCCCGGAAAGCGACGGGTTGGTCATGAAATATTCATGCGCGGAGACGCCATTTTCGGGCGCTTCGATCCGCGCCCAATGCCCATCCGGACCCAACTGCCAGCTTTGCAGCGTATCCTTCAAATTGATGACCATGATCTGATCAAGGATTTGCGCGTGCACGGTGGCGTTCTCCACCGGCACCATGGTCTCCACACGCCAATCCATATTGCGCGCCATCCAATCGGCTGAGGAGATATAAACCTTGGCGCGGCGTGATGGCATCCTATGCCCATTGCCAAAAACATAGATGCGCGAATGTTCCAAAAAGCGCCCGACAATGGATTTCACGCGGATATTGTCGGAAAGCCCGGGCACGCCTGGGCGCAGGCAGCAAATGCCGCGCACAATGGCATCCACCTTCACGCCGGCCTTCGATGCCTCATACAGCGCATCAATCAGGGTTTCATCCACCAGCGAATTCATCTTGATCCATATGGCCGCGGGCTTGCCTTCCTTGGCGAAGGCGATTTCCTGGCGGATCATCGCGAGCAAGGTGGGGCGCGTCGTGAGCGGTGAGAAAGCAAGCTTTTCCATCGTCTCGGGCCGCGCATAGCCGGTCATGTAATTGAACAGCTTGGCAGCATCGCGCGTGAGCGCCGGATCGGCAGTGAAGTAGGAAAGATCAGTATAGATGCGCGCCGTGACGGGGTGGTAATTGCCCGTGCCGAAATGTGCGTAGGACCGCAAAGCCTGCCCTTCGCGCCGCACCACCAAACTGACCTTGGCGTGGGTTTTCAGTTCCACAAAACCAAATACCGTCTGCACGCCGGCGGCTTCCAATTCGCGCGCCAGCGCAATGTTGCGCTCCTCATCAAAGCGCGCCTTCAATTCCACAATGCCGGTGACACTTTTGCCGGCCTCAGCCGCTTCAATCAGCGCCTTGGCAATGGGGCTGTCGCGCGTGGTCCGGTACAATGTCTGCTTGATCGCGATAACATTCGGATCACGCGCTGCCTGCCTGAGGAATTGCACCACCACATCGAAGCTTTCGTAAGGGTGATGCACCACAATATCCTTGGCGCGGATGGCGGCAAAACAATCACCGCCAAAATCCAGGATGCGTTCGGGAAAGCGCGGCGTATAGGGCGTGAACAGCAAATCAGGCCGGTCATCCACGATCAATTGCGTCAGATCGGAAAGCGCCAGAAGGCCGTCAACGACAAAAACTTCTGACCGTGGTGCATCCAATTCCTCGGCGACAAAATCAAGAATATCGGAAGGTGTATTGGCAGTGACGGAAAGCCGGATGGCGCGCCCGCGCCGGCGGCGCTTCAAGGCGCTTTCATAGGAACGGACAAGGTCTTCCGCTTCTTCTTCGAATTCCACATCCGTGTCGCGGATCAGGCGGAACAACCCGCTTTCCGCCATGATAAAGCCGGGGAAAAGCCGATCCAGGAACAACAGGATCACATCTTCCAGCAATGCGAAGCGCATCGCCCCCGAACCGCGGCGCGATGGCAGGCGGATGAAGCGCTCCACCTGCGGCGGCAGCGGCAACAACGCGCGCATGGTCCCGCCATCTTCTTCGCGCACCAGTTTGAACACAAGGCAAAGCGCAAGATTGGCGATAAAGGGGAAGGGATGCGCCGGGTCCACGGCAAGCGGCGTCAGCACAGGGAAGACACGGTCCATGAACCATTCTTCCAGCCATTCCTTATCCGTATCGGTCAGGTCTGGCCGGTCCACCACCATCAGATGCGCTTCGCGCAGCTTCGCGCGCAAGGCCCGCCATGAATCCTGCTGGCCATCAATCAGCGCACGCGCACGTTCATGAATGGCCGCAAGCTGTTGTGCTGGTGTCAGCCCATCAGGCGATGGCGTGCCGATACCCGCACGATCCTGCCCCACCAGACCCGCGACGCGGACAGAATAAAACTCATCCAGGTTATTCGCTGAAATCGCCACAAAGCGCAGCCGTTCCAGCAGGGGGTGGCGCGCATTGCCCGCTTCTTCCAGCACGCGCTGATTGAAGGCAAGCCAGGAAAGCTCCCGATTGCTGAAGCGCGCTGGGCTTTCCGCCAGCGGGAAGGCTTCGATATCTGGCATGATGTCGCTCATGCGCCAAGGCTATAGCAGAGGCACAGGGGAAGGCGAGAGGACGCGCCGTTCAGTCTCAGAATCTTCACAAAATGCCTGATCTGAAAGCCATTCGGCCAGGGCAAACCGTGCGAGGGGGCGCGTGATGCGCCCGCCCATGCCAAGCGCGGCGCGATCCAAGCGCGCGACCGCTTCAGCGAGGCCCGTCGCATCGCGGGGGAGGCGCGTCAGTAGCCAAGCCTGCACATCGGGCTCGACCCGCAACTGCCGATCAGAAAAGAATTTGGCGAGCAAGCCGCGCAGCAGCGCATCGGATGCAGCGCCAAGTCCGACCGCCTGGGTGGCGCGCAAGCGGCTGGCCAGATCAGGCAGGCGCAGCGGCCAGCGTGCCGGTGGCGCGCGCCCAATCAGCAGTAGGGTTTCGCCCCGTTCGGCGCAAAGATTGACCAGATGCAGCAGCGCAGCCTCATCCACTACGCAATCCGCATCATCCACCACACTACCCTGGGGGGCAGGTGGTGGCAGGCCGCGCAACCCCATGCCATCCAGCCAGCGCCAACCAAAGCGCGCCGCCGCAGCGCGTGCCAGATGCGTCTTGCCCAAGCCCGCTTCACCAAATAACGCGAGCCGCCCAAGCGGCCAGGCTTCCGGCTTGGCAAGCCAGCTTCGCGCGGCCGCATTGCTTTCATCGGCAATCACATCGCGCGCATCAAAGGAAGCGGCAACGGGCAGCGGCAGCGCCAATTGGCGCATCATTGGCCGGTCCGTGGTGGGTCAAGATAAAGCGGGCTTTCCAGATAACGCCTCAGCCAATACCGCGTGATCACCCCAATCGCTGCCGCCATGGGCACGGCCAGCAGCACGCCCAGAAAACCAAACGCCACGCCCCCCGCAAAAAGCGCGAAAATCACCCAAACGGCGTGTAGTTCGACGCGATTGCCCAGAAGATAGGGGTAGATCACATAGCCTTCGATACCCTGACCAATCACGAAAATCGCTACAATCACCAGTACTTCCTGCCAGGAACCGAATTGTCCGATGGCCAGCAGCACAGCGGTGGCGAAGCCGGTCAATGATCCGACATAGGGAATGAAGGTCAGAAAGCCCGACATGATGCCGATAGTAATGCCAAGCTCCAGCCCCGCGAAATGGAGCGCGACGGCGTAGAAAACGCCAAGCCCCAAGCAGCAGAGTAATTGCCCGCGCAGCCAGGCAGATAAAACCCGGTCCGTATCACGCGCGATTTGGCGAATGACGTTCGCACTCCGCCGCGGCAGCCAGCTTTCAAGGCGCGTCAGCATGGCCGGCCAATCCCGCAGCAGGTAGAAGGCAACCACCGGCGTGACAACAACAAAGGTGAATACGCTGAACAGCGCGAAGCCGCCGCCAATCAGGCGCGTCGCCGCCGTGCCAAGCCAGGACAACATGGACCCCGCCTGGCTGATCGCCAATTCGCGCAGGCGCTGATCCAGCATTTCTGGCCCCAGCGCTTCTTCAAGCTTGGTCAGCAACTCACGCAAGGCTTGACCAATGCCGGCGATATAGACCGGCAAGCGCTGCACCAACACACCAAGCTGCGCAAGGATCAAGGGATAGAGAAGCAGCAATGCAATCAGGGCAACGGCGCCAAGCAGCGTCACCAGCAGAAAGGCGCCAATACCGCGCGGAATGCCAAGTCGCGCCAGGCGCGTGGCGAAAGGATCAAGAAAATAGGCAATGGTCGCAGCCAATACGAAAGGCGTGAGAATGCCTTGAAACAACCAAAGACAGAACAGCAAGGCGATACCAAAGCCAAGCCATAATGCCCAACGCTGCCCGCGCGTGGCGGTGCGTGGCACTGATGGTGGCGGAATCACCGGCCTTGATGCGGCGCGCTGTTCTGTCATAGCGTCCCCCTAGCCGTGCGGCGCGCCGCCTGCACCACATAAGCGGCGCCAGAGGCAAAGGTTGTCGCTGCCACCAACCAGATCATGACCTCCAGCAGCAGGGGAGAGGTGAAACCAAACCCTGCCAGTAGAAGCGCCAACGCCGCCAGCAGAATTTGCGCCGCCGTATTCGCCTTGGAAATGAAAATCGGCTTGATGCGCGGCGGCAGCCCCACCGCCCAAAGCACAAGCACACCGCCCACAATCAGCAAATCACGAAACACCACGAGAATCGCGAGCCAATCTGGCAGCACGCCAATCGCCGCCAACGTGACATAAACCGAAACCAGCAATGCCTTATCAGCAATGGGGTCAAGCACCGCCCCAAGCTGGGATCGCGCGTTCCAAGCCCGCGCAATCCAGCCATCCAAAGCATCTGAAATGCCGGCGCCGATAAACACCACAAAGGCAAGATCAAGCCTGTGCTGCAACATCAGCCAGATCGCCGCCGGCACCGCGCAAAGCCGCGCCAGCGTGATCAGATTGGGCAGGGTGAAAAGCCCCGCCCCCGCCAGGCGCGGCTGAGCTTCAGGAAGGCGGCGAAGCTCAGGACCGTCCGGCAAGACCAAGCCGCCATTGATCATTGGGCGCTCCACTGCCCGGGGCCAAGCGCAGCCCATGCTGGCCCAAAGCCTCCGGCGCCAAGCCGACAGGGATGCGAAGCCCAAGCGTGAGCCGCGCGCGATCACTGCTGATCCCAACCACATCAAGCTTCACGCCCGCGGCGGCCGCACGGCGGCGGATTTCCAGCCAGTCATTCAAGGACCCGTAGCGCGCCACCGCTTCGAGTGTGGCCAAAACGGGGGTGGGTTGTGTGACCCGGACGGGCGCGTCAGGCACCGGCCCGGCGGGCTGCGTGGCGGTTTGCACCTCACCGCCATCAACAAAGCTTCTGACTGATTCTGGATCGAATTGGATGGTCAGCCGCCCGCTATAGCGCTGTGGGCTGGTGATTTCCTGTTCAATCACAATGGAACGCACCATCCGATCAAGCTCCACATCAGTTGGGCGGCGCGCGGTGCTGAACATGCCCTGAATGCGATCCCAGGCGGTGCGGCGGCCAGCGGAGAAGGCACGTTCTTGCGCCACCACACCATTTTCCGCGGTAGCATCTACAGGGACGCCGCGTTGCGTCAGCGCGCCCATATCGGCGGTTTGCGCCAGGGCGGGCGGCACGGTCAGGAGCAGCCAGAAGCTTGCGAAAGCCGCCGCCGCATATCTCCTTCCGGCCAACCACAAGGAGTGGCGATTCAACATCCAAGCCTTCCCTTCGCGCTTTGCAGCGTTATAGCCTGAACCGCCCTGACGGCTCACGCAAAGACTCTAGTTTGAGCGACTGATTCACCGCTTCGGCTTCCCACCTACGTGGATCAGGCGCTTACCTTAGTTTGAGCGACTGATTCACCGCTTCGGCTTCCCACCTACGCGGATCAGGCGCTTACCTTAGTTTGAGCGACTGATTCACCGCTTCGGTGATTCCACCTACGCGGATCAGGCGCTATAGCGACAGCTCATTGTATCAAATGGGAGGTCGCCCTGACCAGTTCCAACACCCAAAGCCTCACCTACCGCGAAGCGGGCGTGGATATCGAGGCTGGCGACGCCATGGTGGAAGCCATCAAGCCGCTGGCGCGTGCGACCAATCGGTCTGGCGTCATGGGCGGCTTGGGCGGTTTTGGCGCCCTGTTTGACCCAAAAGCGGCCGGCTTCACGGACCCGGTGCTGGTTTCTTCCACCGATGGCGTGGGCACCAAGCTCCGCGTGGCGATCGAAGCGGGGATTCACGACACCGTCGGGATAGATCTGGTGGCCATGTGCGTGAATGATCTGGTGGTGCAGGGTGCTGAGCCTCTGTTTTTCCTGGATTATTTCGCCACTGGCAAGTTGCACGTGAAACAGGCCAGTGCCGTGATCAGCGGGATTGCCGAAGGCTGCCGCCAGGCGGGCTGCGCGCTGGTGGGCGGGGAGACCGCTGAAATGCCCGGCATGTATGCCGCCGAGGATTATGATCTGGCCGGGTTTTCGGTCGGCGCCGCAGAACGAGGGCGATTATTGCCCGCCGGTGTCGCGCCTGGGGATATATTGATCGGGCTTGGGTCTTCCGGGGTGCATTCCAACGGGTTTTCCTTGGTGCGGCGAATTCTGGCCGCGCGCGACCTGACCCTTACCGACGCCGCGCCCTTCGCGCCTGGGAAAAAGCTAGGCGAGGCCCTGCTGGCGCCAACCCGCATTTATGTGAAGCCGCTGCTTGCCCTGCATCGCGCGGGCCTGCTGCATGCGGTGGCGCATATCACCGGCGGCGGCCTGCCCGGCAATCTGCCGCGCGTGCTGCCGGCAGGCGTGACGGCAGTGCTGGAAGCCGGAAGCTGGCCTGTCCCGCCGGTTTTTGCCTTTCTGGCCGAAGCTGGCAATGTCAGCGCAGATGAAATGCTGCGCGTCTTCAATTGCGGGCTTGGCATGGTGCTGGCGGTCCCTGAAACTGGGGCAGACGCCGCGATGCAGTCCCTGACCGGCGCAGGCGAAACACCCTTCCGCATCGGCCATTTGGAAGCCTCAGCTGGTCCGCCAGGCATCCGCATCCAGAATCTGCCCCAGGCTTGGCCACGCGCATGAAGCGGGCGCGGCTCGCCCTGCTGATTTCAGGGCGCGGGTCCAATATGGCGGCCATTCTGGAAGCGGCCGGGCCGGATTACCCCGCCGAACCGGTCCTTGTCCTTTCCAACCGCTCCGATGCGGCGGGGCTTGGCTTTGCCGCAGCGAAGGGGGTGCCCACCGCCGTGGTGGAAAGCCGCGCCTTCAAGGGCGACCGGGCAGGTTTTGAGGCCGCTATGGAAGCGGAATTGGCCAAGCACGGCGTTGAAATCATTGCGCTCGCTGGCTTCATGCGCGTGCTGACGGCGGATTTCGTGCGCCGCTGGGAAGGGCGGTTGATCAATGTCCACCCATCCCTGCTGCCGGCCTTTCCAGGGCTGGATACCCATGCGCGCGCCTTGGCCGCAGGGGTTCGGCTGCATGGCTGCACCGTGCATATGGTGACCGCCGGGGTGGATGAGGGGCCAATCCTCGCCCAGGCTGCGGTGCCGGTTCTGCCTGGCGATACGGAAGCCGGCCTGGCCGCGCGGGTGCTTGCCGCCGAACACCAGATCTACCCTGCTGCGCTTTCATGGTTGGCGGCGGGGCGCGTCAGGGTGGAAGCGGGGCGCGCAGTAATCAATGCTGCGGAATATGCGCCTGATTCGCTACTGAACCCCTTGCCGCGCGCCGCTTTGCTTTCTACAAAACAGGCCAATCGGTAAAGCGCAGAGGAAAGTCATGGACGCTACAGAGCATTTTGATTTTGTTGAAGTGAAATCCGCCGATATTCTGGCGGAGCGCAGCAATAGCTGGGACGGCTTCACGCGCTTTGTCACCTGGTCCACAGGGGCTGTGGTGGTGGTGCTTGTCCTTATGGCGGTGTTTTTGGTCTGAAGCGCTTTTCAGAAAGCGATGATGCGGGGGCGGCATGGGCCGCCCTTTTTCATGTTCGGCGTGGCTGACGAAAGGCGCGCTGTCTATTCGGCCAGATTAGGCACTTTACCCGGTCGACCCAGCAGCCAGCCCTGCATGGCATCGCAGCCCGCCTTTTCCAGGGCGCGGAGCTGCGCCAAGGTTTCCACGCTTTTCGCCACCACAACGGTGCCAAGTGCATGGGCGGCTTCCACCTGGCTGGCGGTAAGGGTCAGCGCCCGACGCGCGGCCATGCTTTCGCCATCCAGCCCGGCACACAGGCTTGGATGCAGCTTCACCATGGGGAAGGGTATCGCCCTCAGCGCCAGGATCGTGCCGCGGGCCACGCCGAAATCATCCAGCGCCGCGACCACGCCAAGGCCGCGCAGCCCCGCAGCCAAATTGGTCGCCGCATCATGCCAGAGCGAAACCGCATTGGCCGGCATTTCCACCACCACGCCACGCGGGTCTGTATTCGCCTCATGAAGGGCGCGGCGCATCAGTGCCGTGCCATCGCCACGCAGAAAGGCTTCGGCGGTGATATTGACCGAGATATAGGGGGCGGAACGCGGCCAGCGCGCCCTGATCCGGCAGGCTTCGGCGAATACCCACCGGTCCAAGGCCCCAGCGAGCCCAGCCTGGGTTGCGGCATTCACCGCTTCCATGGCCAGGATTGGGCCGAGATCGGGATGCACCCAGCGCAGCAGCGCCTCATAGCCCACGGTTTCCAGACCATTGGCGCTGCATACAGGCTGCAAATCAAGCCTGAGCCCGGCGCCATTATTGGCCAGTGCCTGCGCAATGCCCTGGCGGAGTTCCGCCGGCGAATGGGCAAGCTCAAGCCCCGCCGCCGCCCGGTCCCATTGACTGCCAGCCCTGTCACTCATGCCCGCATCCTCACTTAGCTGAGGGCGCATTAAACACTGTAACACCTTACGGGCTGGTTACCGCCGCGGTTGAATACCACGGCGGGGGGGGCGGTTTCAGCCGACGATTTCGCTACCGGCGAAGAAATATGCAATTTCAATGGCGGCGTTTTCCGCGCTGTCCGACCCATGCACGGAATTGGCTTCAATGCTTTCGGCAAAAAGCTTGCGAATGGTGCCGGGGGCGGCATTGGCGGGGTTAGTGGCCCCCATCAATTCGCGATTCCGGGCAACGGCGCCTTCGCCTTCCAGCACTTGCACCACCACGGGGCCCGAGGTCATGAAGGACACCAGATCCTTGAAAAACGGGCGTTCACGATGCACGCCATAGAAGTTTTCGGCCTGGGCTTGGGTCATGTGGATGCGCTTTTGTGCCACGATGCTGAGCCCTGCGTCTTCAAACACCGCATTGATCTTGCCGGTCAGATTCCGGCGCGTAGCATCCGGCTTGATGATGCTGAAGGTGCGTTCGATGGCCATGGTGACTAACCCCTGAATGTCTTGAAAAGGATGGGGGCGGATAGGCGGGATGAGCGGCTTGCGCAAGCCCTGCCCTAGATGGCTCATGCCCGGCGCGCGGCGATGAGGAATTCCTTGTTGCCCTCTGGCCCGGTGATGGGGCTTTCGGTGATGCCAAGCACCTGCCAGCCGGGAAGCGTCGCCCACCAATCAGCGATCATGGCGCAAATGCTGCGATGGAGCGCAGGGTCGCGCACCACGCCACCCTTGCCGACTTGGCTTGGCCCTGCTTCGAACTGCGGCTTGATCAGTGCCACCGCAAAGGCACCCGGCGCGCATAGCGCGAGCGGTGCCGGCAGGATGGTGCGAAGGCCGATGAAGGACGCATCACAGACCAGGGCGCCAATGGCCTGCGGGATGGCCTTGGCATCCAGATAGCGCGCATTGGTCTTTTCCAGCACCACCACGCGCGGGTCCTGCCGGAGCTTCCAGGCCAATTGCCCATGCCCAACATCCACCGCATAGACCTTGGCCGCGTCGTGCTGCAGTAGCACATCGGTGAATCCCCCCGTGGAGGCGCCCAGATCAAGGCAAACCCGGCCTTCCGGCTTCAGCCCGAAATGCGCCAGCGCATGGGCCAGCTTGAGCCCCCCGCGCGAGACCCAGGGGTGATCCTGGCCGCGCACTTCAATCGGTGCGCCATCCGCCAGCAGATCGCCCGCCTTCTCCACGCGCTTGGCATCGCTGAAGACCTTGCCGGCCAGGATCAGCGCCTGCGCCCTGGCGCGGCTTTCCGCCAAACCCAAGGCCACCAGCAAAAGATCAGCGCGCTGTTTGGGGGGGCGGGTCATGCGGGGGGCGTTCCTGAAGGGCTTTGCCGAGTGAAAGGAATGGCGCAGGGCGGGGATGACTGATAGAATCTTTCAGAATCGGTTCAAGAAAGCGAGTTGTCATGATGGAAAAACTGGCCAGCGTCACGCTGCCAACCCCGCATTTGCGCCTGAAGCATTGCCGACAAGGCGTGATGCTTTACGATATACGCGATGAATATACTGGAAAATCCCTTGATCGTTATGGCGAGTTTGCCGAGATTGAAGCTGAGCTATTCAATGACGTGATAAAGCCTGGAATGCTGGTTGTTGAAGTGGGTTCCAATATCGGCGCCCAAACCCTGCATCTTGCCAAGCTTGTTGGTGACAGGGGCGGTGTCCTGGCCTTTGAACCAGACCGCGTCAAATTCCAGATGCTCTCCGCCAATCTCGCGCTGAATGGCATTGAGAATACGGATACGCAATGCTTGGCTGTGGGTGCCGAGGCCGGGCAGGCCAGGCAGTCGCCCAGCAATGATGACGGCGCCGAGCCTGACGACGCCGATGATGATGTGGTGGATATGGTCACCCTGGACAATATGATGCTGCCGGCTTGCCACCTCATTAAGATCAATGCCGAGGGAATTGAAAAGGAAGTGCTGGAAGGGGCGCGGCAGACCATTGAGCGCTTCCGCCCGGCGATTTACACCAAGGACAACAAAACAGAAAATCACGTGGCGCTGATCGCGACCTTGCTTGATCTGGAATACCGCATCTGGTGGCACCTGCCCCATTTGTTCAATCCGAACAACATCGCCGGCGAAACCGAGAATGTTTTTTCTGAGATCCCCGGCTTTCACCTGTTTTGCCTGCCACGCGAACAAGCCCCTGCGGAGATCCCGGGTGGGGTTGAGATAACGAATACCTTCGAGCCCCATCCGCTGCTGGGTTGAACGGAACCATAGCCAATCAGTCGTCAATTGAAAATCTAGCGTGATCCGTCAGGCCGGATCACGCTGCATGAGACCGCCGCGCGAATGCGTGGCGGTTATGCCTTAATCCACACCAAGCAATTCAACCTCAAATATCAGCGTCGCATTCGGCGGGATCACACCACCCGCACCGCGCGCCCCGTAGCCAAGTTCCGGCGGGATGATCAGTGTGCGCTGCCCGCCCACCTTCATGCCGGCAAAGCCCTGATCCCAGCCGCCAATCACATGGCCGGCGCC
>CAMCZJ010000009.1 GCA_945886995.1 Asaia bogorensis | reverse complement strand
GCGACTGCTGGGCGGGGTGGAGGCCCCAACACGTGGGCGCATCCGCCGCAACATGAGCATTTCCTGGCCGATCGGCATGGCGGCTGGCTTTCAACCCATGCTCTCGGGGGCGGATAATGCGCGTTTCATCGCGCGCATTTATGGCCGCTCAGTTCAGCCCACTGTGGAATTTGTTGAAGATTTCGCAGAACTTGGCGATTATATGCGTATGCCCATGATGACCTATTCCTCCGGGATGCGATCCAGGCTCGCCTTGGCCGTTTCGCTGGCGATTGATTTCGATTGCTACCTGGTGGATGAGGCCCTGGCCGTGGGCGATACCCGCTTTGGGCGCGCCTTCGCGGAACGCATTGAACGATCAGGACTGATTCTGGTTTCCCATTCCCCTGCCTTGGTGCGGCGGCTTTGCACGCGTGCGGCTGTGCTGGACCAAGGGCGTTTAACATTCTATGATGATATTGATGAAGCTCTCGCCACCTATCACGCTCTCTGAAGCAGGGGCGAGACCCCTCAGCCTGTCGGACGAGCCCGAACCGCCGCCCGCGCCCTGGTACGCGAAATTTTGGCGCCGGCCCTTCTTTTTGCTGGTGATTGTGCCAAGCCTGATGGCCGCACTTTATTTCTATGCCATTGCGGCACCGCAATATGTTTCCGAAGCACGCTTTGTGGTGAGTTCGCGCGGCAGCGATGGTGGCGCGCAAGCAGCAATGCGCGGTATGGCGGCATCTGCCTTTGGTGGTTTGGGCGGGGGCATGGCGTCCAGTGAAACCAATAGCGTGCGCGATTTCCTCACCTCGCTTGATGCGGTGATGGAAGCCAATGCCAAGCTTGACCTGGTTGGCCTGTGGCAGCGCCCGGAAGCTGATCTGCTGGCGCGGCTTTGGAATACGGAACCCGAATTGCTGGCGCGGTACTACAGCAGGTTGGTGACCGTTTCGTTGGACCCGACCACAGGTGTGACCACGCTTCGCGTGCGCAGCTTCCGGCCAGAGGATTCGAAGGCGCTGGCGGAAGCCCTGCTCGCTTCGGCTGAAACGCTGATCAATCGCTTATCGGAACGAAGCAGAAACGAAACGCTCCGCGTTGCACGGCAGGAGATGGAGATTTCCGAACGCCGTGTTCAGGAAAGTCGCGTGGCTTTGGTGCGCTTTCGTGAACAGGAACAGGAATTGGATAGCGCCGGTGCGGTGCAGGCGGCGGTCACACTGCGCGGCCAGATGGAAACGGCGCTGGCGCAGGCGCGGGCTGAATTGACCGAAAGGCTCAACTTCATGCGTCCGGATAATCCTGCCTTGCAGGCAACCCGGAACCGGATTGAAGCCTTGGAACGCCAAATCGCCGCTGAACGCACGCGCCATACCGGAACCACATTGGGCAGCGAGGGCGCTGTGCTGGCGCGCCAATTGGCCACTTATGAAAGGCTGATGCTGGAACGCGAATTTGCGGATAAGCAGCTTGCATCTGCCACCGCCAGCCTTGAAAACGCGCGGCTTGAAGCGCAACGCCAACAGCTTTTCCTGTCGCGTATCGTTGAACCCAATCTTGCGGTCTACGCGCTCTACCCACGGAAGTTTGTGAATGTGGCAAGCATTTTGGTGGGGCTTACGATATTCTATGGGATCGGTTGGCTGCTGATTGTTGGGATGCGCGAACATGCTGGCTGAATGGCGGATGCGGCAGATGCGGCGGTTTTTCCTTGGTTTTGCGCTCTGCGCCGGGCTGCATTCTGTGGCCTTTGGCCAACAGCCCATGCAGACGCCGCCGCAATTTCAGCAGCCACAAGCCGCACCTATGCCGATGCAGCAGGTCCCCGGGCGCGTGCCCGGTCAGCCGCAGCCGAGCATCATCCCCGGCATGCCGATGATGCCTGGCGCCATGATCCCAAGCCTGCCCGGTATGCCCCCGGGTGGCGATCAGCTGCGTGTGCCGCCGGTGTTCGACCAACGCAGCCTGGCCGATTTGCCGGGGCAGGCGCGGGGTACGGAACGCGGCGGCAGCCCAACCCAGGCGGAAGGCGGCCCAACCCTGGTCACGCCGCTTGGTGATTTGCAGCGCAGCGCCGGCCCAACAACGGCAGTATTCGGTGCCGCGCTGTTCACAGGCATGGCGCAATCTTCTTCTGACGCGCCGAACCCGAATTATATTCTCGCCCCTGGGGATCGCATCAGCGTTCGTGCCTGGGGGGCCGTGGATACCGAACAGGTTTCCCAGATTGATCCTTCTGGTAATCTTTTTCTGCCCAATGTCGGGCCTATCCGTGTTGCTGGCACGCGGGTTGGTGATTTGCAGCGCGTGGTGGAAGGCGAAATCCGCCGCGTCTATACGCAGCAGGTCCAAGTCTACGCTACCGTGCTTTCAACTCAGCGCATTGGCGTTTTCGTCACTGGCTTTGTGCGCAACCCTGGCCGCTATGCCGGCGTTGCATCCGATAGCGTGCTGGATTTCCTCTCGCGCGCCGGTGGCATTGATTCCGCACGCGGTTCCTTCCGTGATATCAGGGTGCAGCGCCGCAACAGCACGGTGGCGCGCATTGATCTGTATCGTTTTCTGCTGGAAGGGCGCTTGCCGGATATCAGCCTGCAGGAAGGCGATACCATTGTGGTGGATCGCCAGCGCCCCTTGATTGGCGCTGATGGTTCGGTGCGCAATAACTACCTGTTTGAAAGCGCGCAGGCTGGGCCTATGCGTGGGCAGGATCTGATCAATTATGCGCGGCCTTTGCCGGCGGCGACCAATGCCGTGGTGCGTGGTGTGCGCAACGCGCAGCCGTTCTCCCGCTATGTTACCGTCGCGGAACTCGCGAGCCAGAACCTGCAAGATCAGGATACGGTGACCTTCGTGGCCGATGTCGCGCTGCGGACGGTGCGGATCACCATTGAAGGCAGCCGGCTTTATCCCTCTGTCCTGGTGGCGGATCGGGATTTCTCCTTGTGCCAGATGCTGGATCATGTCGCGGTTGACCCGATGCTGGCCAATACATCGGCTGTCTTCCTGCTGCGACCGCGCCTTGCCTTGCAGCAAAGGCGTTCGATTGATGATGCGCTGGACCGGCTGGAACGTCAGCTTTTCCTCTCCCCGGCCATGACACCGGGCACGGCAGCCGCCCGTTCGGCGGAAGCCAATCTGGTTCTGGCCTATATCAGCCGTGCGCGCCGCAGCCCGCCCGAAGGCCGGCTTGTGGTGGTGAATGAGGACGGCACCTGCGCCCCGGTCCGGCTGGAAGATGGCGATGTCATCGTCATTCCGGAACGCTACCAGACCGTCATGGTACAGGGTGAGGTTTCGATGCCGCGCGCCGTGCTGTGGCGTGAAGGCATGACGATTGAGCAATATCTGGATCAGGCAGGCGGCCTGACAGCACGCGGGGCGCGCTCCACGCTCATGCTGCGTCGCCCTAGCGGGCAGATCATTCTTGACCCGCGCCAGCCGCCGCAGCCCGGTGATGAACTGATTGCGCTGCCTTATCTGGATCCGAAACTCTTCATCATAGGTCAGGAATTCATCACCGCCTTGTTCCAGGTGGCACTTGCCGCGCGGGTTTTCCAAAATAACTGACCTGGACGCCAGGTGGCTTTCGCGCCGCGTGGGGGATTGATCCGCGCCCCGCGACGGGTTCCTCTGCGGGTATGAGTGATTCTCCCGCCCCGGTGCCCACGCGCGCCGATCTGTTCCTGACCTATGGCAAGATCGGGCTGATCGGCTTTGGCGGCATCAATGCCTGGGCGCGGCGCGTGCTGGTCGAAGAAAAGCGCTGGCTGACGGAACAGGAATATGCGGAAACGCTTGGCCTTGGGCAGGTGCTGCCGGGGCCCAATGCGCTGAATGCCGCGATCATGGTTGGGGACCGCTTCCACGGCGCGGTGGGGGCCTTGCTTGCTTCCTGTTCCATGTTTGGCGGGCCGCTGATTATCCTCATGGGGCTCGCGGTGCTGTATGATTCCTATGGGGAAGTGCCTTTGGTGAAGGCCGTGCTGGCTGGTGTAGCGGCGGCGGCGGCAGGCATGGTGCTCGGCACCGCGGTCAAGATGGCGCAGAAGTTGAAGCCGACCTTGGCACTGCTGGCGGTTGGGCTTTGTGCGCTGACGGCGGCGGGCTTCCTTAGGGTGCCCTTGCCCATGGTGGTGCTGGGCTTGGCCCCTTTCGGCATTCTGGCGTCCTGGTATGGGGCGCGCGGGAAATGACAGCGACCATCTTTTGGCAATTGCTGTTGGGTTTCGGCGCCATTTCCCTGGTTTCGGTGGGCGGCGGCATTGCGGTGCTGCCTGAAATGCACCGCCTGGTCGTGGATGTGCATGGCTGGATGAGTGATGCGGATTTCGCGCGCCGCTTCGCCCTCGCCCAGGCCGCACCTGGCCCCAATGTGCTGGTGGTGGGATTGTTTGGCTGGCATGTTGGCGGCATCCTTGGAATGCTGACGGCGACCGCAGCCATGACGGTGCCGACCAGCCTGATGGCTTTCGGTTTTTCTCGCCTGCGGGCAAGGCTGTTGGGCCGACCATGGCTCCGCATCATCGAACGCGGGCTGGTGCCGATTGCGGTTGGGCTGATTGCCGCTTCGGGCTTGATTTTGGCGCAGGGTTCCGCCGAAAGCTGGATCACTGTGGTGCTCACCATCTGTTCCGCAGTTTTCGTCTGGCGGACGGATTTCAGCCCGCTTTGGGTGCTGGGCGCCGGCGCCATTATCGGGGTGCTGGCGCTATGACGGGGCAGGGCATCGCGGCACCTGCCTTCCGCGAAGCCGCGCCGCGCGGGCTGTGTACGGATTGCGGTGTCTCCCGCATGCAGGACCCCAAGGCTTGCGGTGCGGCGTGCCAATTCATCAAGCCGGATTACCCGCGCCTGGAAGCCGCCGTGCATGGCCGCGCACGAGACCCCAAGCGCCCGGATGAGCTTCATTTCGGCCCGTTCCGGCAAATGCTGCGCGCGTCGCTGAAGCCGCCTCAGCCCGGCGCGCAATGGACCGGCATCACCACGCGCCTGGCTGAAAAGCTGCTGGAAGCGGGCGCTGTGACCGCCGTGCTGACCATGGCGCCGGACCCTGACGATAAGTGGAAGCCCGTGCCGGTGTTGGTGACGAAGCCGGAAGCCATGGCCGCCTGCCGCGGCATGCGCATGGGCTATGCGCCGCTGCTGGCACTATTGGAACCAGCGGCAGCCGCTGGCCATAGGCGCATCGCGGTGATCGGCATTCCTTGCCAGGTCTATGCGCTGCGCGCTTTGGAAGCGCAGCTTGGGCTCGATGCGCTTTACGTCATCGGCACGCCCTGTTCGGACAATACCACCACCGAAAAATTCCATCATTTCCTGCGGCTTTTGTCGGATGCGCCGGAGACGATCACATATCTGGAATTCCGCGCCGATTACCATGTGGAATTGCGCTTTGCCGATGGCAGCAGGCGCGAAATTCCCTTTCTGCAATTGCCGATCAGCCAATTGCCGTCGGATTTCTTTCCCCTCACCTGCCGAAGCTGCGTGGACTATACCAATGTACTGGCCGATATCACGGTCGGCTATATGGGCGGCCAGGGCGAGCAATGGCTGTTGGTACGCAATGAACGTGGCGAGGAATTACTAAGGCTGCTTGGCGATGAAATCACCACAAGCGCGCCGGGCAGCGCTGGCAAGCGCGCTGGTGCGGTGAAGGGTTTTCTGGAAAACACGCGCCGCGCTGCGGGTGGTTTGCCGCTGCGCCGCATGCCGAATTGGCTGAGGCCGATCATCGGCTGGCTGATGCCGCGCATTGGCCCGCGCGGCTTGGAATTCGCCCGCGCGCGGGTTGAAATGAAGGCGGTGGAAAGCGTGCTGCATCTTGAACGCGCCGAACCCGCCAAGATGCGCAACATGATCCCGGATCATGTCTGGGCACTGGTCGCGCCTTATGGTCTCGGAGCATTTTCAAGCCAAGTGAAAACACTTGGCGGCTCGGAAAATGCGACCAAAAAAATACCGGATTAGCCTTCGGCGCGGTAATTCGGCGCTTCGCGTGTAACCGCCACATCATGCACATGGCTTTCGCGAAGCCCCGCACCTGTGATGCGCCGGAAGCGCGCCTTGGTCTGCAATTCGGCGATGGTCGCGCATCCCGTATAGCCCATGGCAGCGCGCAAGCCGCCCACCATCTGATGGATCACGGCACCCACCGGGCCTTTGTAGCCTACGCGCCCTTCCACACCTTCGGGCACCAGCTTCAGCGAATCCTGCACCTCCGCCTGGAAATAACGATCCGCCGAACCCCGCGCCATGGCACCGAGTGAACCCATGCCACGATAGGATTTGTAGGAGCGGCCCTGATAGAGAAACACCTCACCGGGTGCTTCATCCGTGCCGGCAAAGATGCTGCCCATCATGGCGCAATCGGCGCCGGCCGCCAGCGCCTTGGCAAGATCACCGGAAGAACGAATGCCGCCATCGGCAATCACCGGCACGCCTTTTTCGCGCGCGGCGGCAGCACTTTCCAGAATGGCGGTGAGTTGCGGCACGCCAACACCCGCCACAATGCGCGTGGTGCAAATGGAACCCGGGCCAATGCCGATCTTCACCGCATCCGCGCCCGCTTCAATCAAGGCCAAAGCGCCTTCGGGTGTTGCGACATTGCCGGCAATCACCTGCACGGAATTGGACAGCCGTTTTATGCGTTCCACCGCCTGCATCACGCCACCGGAATGACCATGCGCGGTATCCACAACAACAACATCCACACCCGCCGCCACCAGCAATTCCGCGCGGTGCAAGCCGTCATCGCCAACGCCCGTCGCCGCTGCGGCGCGCAGCCGCCCCATGCCATCCTTTGATGCATGGGGATTGGCCTGCGCCTTATCCATATCCTTCACGGTGACAAGGCCAACGCAGCGCTGCGCTTCATCCACCACCAATAATTTCTCGATGCGATGCTTATGCAAAAGCGCGCGCGCTTCATCTGGCGTTACCTCGGGCGATGCGGTGACCAGGCCCTCACGCGTCATCAACTCATAAACCCGCAGATTGGGATCGGTCGCGAAGCGCACATCGCGATTGGTGATAATGCCAACCAAGCGGCCAGAACCACGTTCCACCACCGGAATGCCGCTGATGCGATGCCGGTCCTGCAACGCGCGCACTTCAGCGAGTGTCTGGTCCGGATGCACCGTCAGCGGGTTCACCACCATGCCGGATTCGAATTTCTTCACCTGCCGCACCTGCGCGGCCTGATCTTCTGGCGAGAAATTCTTATGGATCACGCCAATGCCGCCCGCCTGCGCCATGGCAATCGCCATGGGTGCTTCGGTCACCGTATCCATCGCCGCTGAAATCAGCGGAATATTCAGCCGGATTTCCTTGGTGAGCCGCGTATGCGTGCCGGTCTGCGCCGGCAACACTGTGGAATAGGCCGGCACCAGCAGCACATCGTCAAAGGCATAAGCCTCAGCGATCGGCACAGCGCCAAAAGATGTGGGAGCAGGGGGGGGAGATTCGATGGCCATGGAGGGGCTTTCGCGTTGCGCTACCTTGGCGACCCTCCATAGTCCTTGATCCCGGCGCGCGCAATCACTTACGCCGTTATTCAGCCGCGAAAGCCGCTCGCCACCACGTATAATTCGGCTGATTCCTTCCGGCTGGCCGGTGGCTTCACATGCCGCACGCTGGTGAAATGACGCTTCAATGTCACCAGCATGTCTTTTTCAGACCCGCCCTGAAACACCTTTGCAACAAATCCGCCACCTGGGCCCAGCACCTTCAGCGCGAAATCCAAGGCCAATTCGGCAAGCGCCATGATGCGCAAATGATCCGTCGCGCCATGGCCCGTGGTATTGGGCGCCATATCTGAAAGCACCAGATCCGCCTTGCCGCCAAGCGCTGCGATAATGCGTGCCTCGGCCTCCTGCTCCTGGAAATCGCCTTGCAGGGTGGTTGCCCCCGGCACCGGGTCCATGGGCAGGATATCAAGCGCCACCACCTGCCCGCGGGCGCCGACTTCCTGCACCGCCACCTGAGTCCAACCGCCAGGCGCCGCGCCCAAATCCACCACCCGCGCGCCGGGGCGAAGCAGCTTCACCTTCTCATTCATCTCAAGCAGCTTGAAGGCAGCGCGGGAACGGAAGCCGCGTTCCTTGGCGGCGCGCACATAGGGATCGTTCAATTGCCGATTGAGCCATTTCTGGCTGGCCGTGCTGCGGCCTTCGGCGCTGCGCAGGCGCTGCGACAGGCCCCGGCTACCGCTGGGTGAGCTTGGTTTGGCCATGGGGTAACCTTAACGCCGGCGCGGGGAAATGCGGCGCGCCGCGGCACGGTCAGCGCGCATCATGCGAAGCAACATCCCCTCCCTAAGGCCCCGATCAGCAACCCGCAATGTGTGGGTGGGCCAGATACGCCGGATTGCCGCGTAAATCGCGCAGCCAGGCAGCACGTAATCCACCCTGTCCGGGCCGACACAGGGATGTGCCGCAAGTTCGGCCCGCCCCATGGCGAAAAGATCCCCCAAAGCGGCATCGGCGGCCTCACAATCAAGGGTCGAGCCATCCACCAGCGGGCGGCGATAGCGCGGCAGCGCCATGACAACGCCGGCAAGCGTGGTGACGGTGCCGGAAGTGCCCATGAGCCTGACGCCGCCGGCATGGATTTCCTGGCCGATGCAATGCAACTGATCAAAGCCGGCCAATTGCGCTGCAACCTCATCCACCACCGCGAAGAAGCCTTCCTGGGTGAAACAGGCCGCGCCGCAGCGTTCCGCCAGTGTCACAACACCGATCGGCAAGGAGATATAGCCGATCAATTCCGGTATATCGCCAAGCTTGGTGGCGGCGCGGATCCAGGCGATTTCCGTGCTGCCGCCACCGATATCAAACAACAGCGCGCGACGGTCCCCAGGTTCCAGCAGGGCCGCGCAGGATTCCATGGCAAGTTCGGCTTCTTCCCGGCCTGAGATGATACGCAGCCGGATGCCGGTTTGTTCTTCGACCCGCGCAATGAAGGCAGCGCCATTGCTGGCCTGGCGGCAGGCTTCGGTGGCAACCGCTTCAAAGCCGCGCAAAGGCCGGCGGGCGAGCTTTTCGGCGCAGGCACCAAGGGCTGCCAAGGCGCGGTCCATGGAAGCCGCCGAAAGCTGACCGGTACTGCCCAGGCCTTCACCAAGCCGGACCACGCGGCTGAAGGAATCCAGCACGCGAAAGCCTGTCTGGTTGGGGGAAGCGATCAAAAGCCGGCAATTATTCGTGCCAAGATCAAGCGCCGCATAGGCCGCGCCCAAGGCTTCCGCCCGCGCAATGGGCGTGGCGGGGCCGGGATCCTGGGGCAGGGGCGGGGCGAATTCGGTCATGCTTCCTTTGGCTTCGCCATGTTTGCAGGCGCGGTTCAATGATCCGGTTATCTGGCCCCTGGGGCAAGCGCTTTCGAGGGGTGAGTTGAAGCGCCGCGGGGGTGGTGCTAAGACGCGCGTCCCTTGGGGGATAGTTTAGCGGTAGAACTCCCGGCTCTGACCCGGGCAGCCTTGGTTCGAATCCAGGTCCCCCAGCCAAGCCGTGCCCTTTTGGGTGGCAAGTTTTGGAACCGCAAGAAGTTTCCCGGCCTAGCCCCTGATTGGAGCCAAGCCCTGGCCGTTCTGCCTCCCCACATATCCCAAGCCAGATCGGGCGCTGGTGCCAGACCATTGAAGAACCGCACCCAGTGCAGAGCGATCCAACACCGCCGCCCAAAGAAGGTGAAGCGGGGATGGTGATGGCAAAAGGGGCGCGCGTTATCTCCCCCGCTCAGCTGGTGATCAGCAGCAACCCGCGCGTTACGCCAAACAGGCCGGTTGCGAACAGAATGGCCAAGGCGACTTGGCGGTAGAGTTGTTCGTTGCCGATGCCATGAAAGGCGCGGCCACCAACCCAGGCGCCCAGCACCATGACGGGTAGAAGAATAGCGGCCCGGATCAATGCCTCAAGGCCCGCCACACCAGATGCCATGACGATAACAATCAGCAGAAACTGCGTCAGGAAGTAATAGGTGACGATATTGGCGCGGTTCACCTGCGGCGGATCATTGCCTGATAACAGATATAACAGCACTGGCGGGCCACCAACGCTGGTGGTTGCCATCATCGCGCCTGAAATCGCGCCAATCATGATGGTGGCCGGCTGCGATCTTTGGCCCTTATAGCGCCAACCACTCCACATCAGCACCACGAAAAGCAGGATCACTGCGGAAACGGCAGTGATGATGGTGTTCTTGTCAATGCTGGCCAGTAGCCAGACACCAAGCGGCATGGCGGCGCAGGCAGCGATGCTCATGGGCGTGAGAAGCTTCCAATTGGCGTGCCGGCGTGCCTCTGGAAAAAGTTGGAATGAAACGACAAGCTCAATGGCGACCACCGTCACCACCATATCCGCCGAACCGAAAAGCATGGCGAAGATCGGCGCCATCAACATCGCCGAACCAAAGCCGGCAAAGCCACGCATCAGCCCCGCAATGAAGGTGACTGCAAGTGCCGCCCAAAGATTGATGCCTTCAAATAGTATCGAGAGAACGCCAGCAAAATCTGTCACAAGGGAGCCTTTAGCCTCGTCAATGGTATCGCGGGGCGGGATGCCACCAAACGGCCCGGCATAGCCGCCTTGCTGCCCCCAAAAACCTATTGCGGTTGAATGCCGATGCGTTTCGCGAGTGCGCCATACATCTCCCTTTCGCGGCGTACACGTTCCGCGAAGGCTGCGCCGCCTTCAAAGGCTGGTACAAGCCCGGCTGGCGCCATCGCTTCGGCGACCGAAGGCATGGCCGCCACCTGGCGAAATGCGTCCGCCAGCCGTGCAACAGCCGCACCCGGCATGGCTGCCGGCGCCGCAACACCGTACCAGGGAATGGCCAATGCGCGTTCCAGCCCGATTTCGCCAAGTGCTGGCACATTCGGCAAGGCAGGATTCCTGTTTTCCCCAATGGTGGCGATACCAATCAGCTTGCCGTCATTCACTGCGGGAACGGCAACAGAATCAAACAGCAATTGCACGCGCCCGGCCAGCGCATCGGTCAGTGATGGCGCGGAACCGCGATAGGGCACGTGTTCGAGCCTTATCCCGGTGACATCGCCGAAAAGCTCTCCGGTCAATTGCGTGATGGTGCCGGGGCCGGCTGAGCCGAAACGCAATTGCCCTGGATTGGCTTTGCCATAGGCAATCAGGCCCGCCGCATCCCGGAAGGGCAGGGATGGGTGGGATGCGATAACGCTATAGCCAAGCGTGATGCGCGCAATGGGCGTGAAGGCGGTTGCGGGATCATACGGCAATCCCGCCATCACATGCGGGCTGATGGTCAGCACCGCTGTTGGAAAAATCAACACCGTATGCCCATCGCGGGACTGGGCTACCGCTTGCGCGCCAATACTGCCACCCGCACCGGCCCGATTTTCGATGACAACCGGCTGGCCCAGCAGCCGCGACAAGGGTTCGACCATTGGTCGCACTGAAACATCGGAAGGCCCGCCTGGTGGATAAGGCACCAGCAAGGTCAGGGGCCGCGTTGGCCAATCAGATGCACGCGCCAGAAAGGGAAGGCTCAAGCCAGAAGCCACAATGCCGCCAAGGCCGCGCCTTGAAATCTTGTCCATGTGCGAAATGCCTCCGTCCGATTTGTTGTATCAAACATCTATCCCGAAGCAGCCTGATACAAATCCGCGCGCCGCGCCACATGAAAGCGGCCAGAAGCCCGCCCGGCGTTTCAGCCCATGCGCGGGATGGCGAGCGCCGCCAAATCCTCGGCGCTATCCACATCGCGTTTGGGGGGCAGCAGCGCCACGCGATGCTGACGGAAATTGGCCAAACTATCCGTCAGCGCATCGGTGCTGGACCAGCGCACCTTGGCAAAAGGGCGGTGCGGCCGGCGTGGCCCGAAGCCCACCAGCCAATAACCGCCATCCAATGCGGGGCCGAATACTGCATCCACGCGCCCGAGTGCGCGGAACCCGGCGGCGATATCGGCGGGGCCAAGCCCTGGAATATCGCTGCCAATCAGGATGGCGCGCGGAAAGGGTGCCAAGGCCTTTTCCATGCGCCGCCCCAAATCGCCCGAAGCCTGCGCTATGCGTGGAGTGGCTGGTGGGGCCAGACGCCCCCAATCCGCGCGCGCCCTGGCCGGCGTGATGGCCAAAATCGTATGCCAGCGGCGGTCACGTGCAATGGGCCAGGCGGTGGCGGCCAGCATATGTCTGTAAAAGCGCAAGGCACCGCGCGCGCCGATCCCCGCGGCCAGGCGCCGCTTCACCATGCCAAGCCGTGGCGCGCGGGCGAAAATGATCACAACAGGGCGGCGCATCCCTTCAGCAAAGCCGATCAGCGCCGGCGCGCATAGAGAGGTTTAATCCGTTCAGGCGAAACCCCCGCGAACCAGAGCGACAGGCAAAACAGGTTGCGCGCCGAACGGGCATACCAGCCCTGCTGGCGCCATTTCTCTGAGGAAGTGACGAACGCCGCCTGAAGCGCCACCAGCCGTTTGCGGCCAATGCGACGGATCAGCGCCACATCTTCCATCAGTGGAATCGCCTCATAACCGCCAAGCGCCTGATAGAAATCCCGCCTGATCAGCAGGCCCTGATCGCCATAGGGCAGGCCAAGCCAGCGGCAGCGCCAAGCCACCATGGCTTCCAGGCGCCGCGCTTCAGGCGCCGCATCATCCAGGGCGAAGCGGAAATAGCCGGCTTTGGTCGCCGCTTCAGGCCGCGTGATGAAGGCCGCCACCGCTTCCTGCCAGCCTGGGCCGGGTCGCGTATCGGCGTGCAGCGCCAATAGCCAGGGCTGGGTCGCGGCTGCTGCCGCCGCGCGTAATTGGCTACCCCGGCCAGGCGGGGCCGTGATCACATGCGCGCCGCAGGTCCGCGCAATCTCGGGCGTGCCATCCGTGCTGCCGCCATCAGCGATGATGATTTCCGCGATATCGCCGCGGATTGCCGCCAGGGTGGCGGGCAGGGAGGTGGCTGCATTCAGGGTCGGGATCAGCGCAGAGACGGGGAGGAGCTTCATATGTTCCTATTTTGTTCTTGACTCGCGGCGGGCTTCCTGCCAGGGTGTCACGGAGTGGAGAGGGAAGCATTCCATGCCCGATGGTATCCCCAACCTGACCCCTGGCGATAGCGCTGCCCAGTGCTTCGCGATGCCAAGCCTGGCGCGCAAGGGGCGCGGGGCGGTCTCCAACCCGCCGGTGCGGTTTGAAACTGCGCGGCGCGAAGCCTTTGATGATGGTTGGGCGACGCTGGAACAAAGCTTCGCCGAATTGCCGCCCTTGCCGACCAGCCTGACCGAAGACCGGGCTAAATCCGCGCTGAGCTACAATGAAAGCCCCGATCTGGGGTTTGACCGGTCCATCAACCCCTATCGCGGCTGCGAACATGGCTGCGTCTACTGCTATGCGCGGCCATCCCATGCCTATCTGGGCTTCTCGCCAGGGCTCGATTTCGAAACGCGGCTGATGTTCAAGCCCGATATCGCGGCGTTGCTGGAAAAGGAGCTCCGGAAGCCAGGTTATCAGCCCCGCCCAATTGCCCTTGGCGCCAATACGGACCCCTATCAACCGGTGGAACGCCAATTGGGGCTGACGCGGGCAGTGTTGGAAGTGCTGGACCGGTTCAGCCACCCCGTCACCATCGTCACCAAATCCGCGGGCGTTCTGCGCGATGCCGATATCCTGCAGCGTCTGGCCGCGCGCAATCTGGTGCGGGTGTGCCTTTCCATCACCACGCTCGACCCTGCCTTGGCGCGCATCATGGAACCACGCGCCGCAACGCCAGCGCGGCGGCTACAGGCGATCCGTGAATTGACCGCGGCGGGGGTGCCAACAGCCATCCTGGTCGCGCCCATGATCCCGGCGGTGAATGACATGGAATTGGAGCGCCTGTTGGAACAGGGTGCGGCGGCAGGGGCGACCAGCGCGGGCTATGTGCTGCTGCGCCTGCCTTTGGAAATCAAACAGCTTTTTGAGGAATGGCTGGCGCGCCACATGCCGGATCGCGCCGCGCGGGTATTGTCGCTGATCCGCCAGACCCGTGGCGGCGCGCTTTATGATAGCCGCTTCGGCCAGCGCCAGACGGGCAGCGGGCCTTATGCTGAATTACTGGCGCGGCGCTTCGCGGTTGCGATGCGCCGGCTTGGGCTGGAAAAGCGCGGCGGCGGCACGGGCGCGCTGGATTGCGGCCACTTTGCGGTGCCGGGGGCGCAGATGTCGTTGTTCTAAGCATATGCTTGCCCCGCCCTGCTGGACGGGTAGGGGTTTTTCCGGGCAAGGAAAGCCGCGCTGTTTCAGCCCGGAAGGAATCGCCTTGGCCTCGCCCGATCTGCAAGCCTCTCTCCGCCAGCATCAGTCCGGCAATCTGGACGCGGCCATTGCGGGCTATCGCGCCTTCCTGAACCGCGAACCACAGCATGTGCAAGCCAACCGGCTGCTTGGCCTGGCGCTTTTTGCGGGTGGTCAGGTGGCGCCAGCGCGTGAGGTCTTGGAACGCGCTGCTGGCCTCGCACCTTCCAATGCGGAAGTGCTGAATGATCTTGGCAATGCGCGTCGCGCAGCCGGCGACAAGGCGGCGGCCATTGAGGCATTCAATGCCGCGATCAAGGCCGATCCGGGCTTCGCTTTCGCCCATTTCAACCTGGCTGATGCCTTGCTCGAAGCGGGTGATGCAATACGCGCAAGCGGCGCTTATGAAGATATCGTCACGCGCGGCTTCGCCGGCATTGATGGTGATTTTCATGTCAATCGCGGGCTTTGCCTTTTGCATTTGGATGAAGCGCCGCGGGCGCTGGAAGCCTTCCGCGCCGCTTTGGCGCTGGAACCCGGCCATTCCCGCGCCGCCGCCGCGCTTTCCGATACGCTGCAAAAGCTTGGGTCTCATCGCGATGCGGTGATCTTCCTGACTGGCTTTTTGGACAAGCAGCGCGCCAGCCTTGAGACCTTGCTGTCGCTCGGTAGCGGCTTTCTTGGCCTGCGTGATTACCCACGCGCGCTTGGGCTGTTTGAACGCCTGGCAACAGTCAAACCGCCGGTCGCCAAGGCTCTGATCGGCAAGGGTTTGGCCTTAAGTGGCGAGAACCGGCATGAGGAAGCAATCCACGCCTTTGATGCGACGCTCGCACTTGATGCGCGCGATGTGGAAGCGCTGATCGGTAAGGGTGTTGCGCTGAAGGCTTTGCGCCATGTGCCGGAAGCGATTGAGGCGTATCAGCGCGCCATTGAAGTGGCATCGCGTAACGCGAATGCTCACTTCGATCTCGGTAATGCCTTGGTGCAAATAAAACGAAATAGCGACGCACGCGAAAGCTATCGAAACGCATGGGCATTCGACAGGGTTAGGCCGGAGATATTTTCAGCGCTTATACGTAGCAAGCAGATCACGTGGGATTGGGTTGATCTTGCTACGGAAAGTAAACGGTTGATCGAATTTGTTGGCAATGATCATGCCGGCACCAACCCTTTTGATCTTCTCGGCATTTGTGATGACCCGGAACTGCACCAGATCGCCGCACGCGCCTATACGCGCGAAACCCTGCCAAGCGCGCCAGCCCCACAGACCCCACCCGCTGCACAGCGCGATCGCTTGCGTATCGGCTATTTCTCCGCCGATTTCCATAATCACGCGACCATGCAGCTTTTGGCCGGCGTGCTGGAATGTCATGACCGAGACGCCTTTGAAATCCACGCTTTTTCCTATGGGTCGCAGATTGAAGATACGATGCGCGCGCGCGCCCGCGCCACGGTGGATCACTTCCATGATTGTGCGCGGATGTCTGATGGTGCGATCATCGCCGCGGCGCGCAAGGCTGGGCTTGATATCGCCGTTGACCTGAAGGGCTATACGCAGGATGCGCGGCTTGCGCCGTTTGGCGCGCGCCTCGCGCCCGTGCAGGTGAGCTATCTTGGTTATCCCGGCACCGTGGGTGCCGATTTCCTCGATTACATCCTGGCGGATTCAACAGTGCTTCCCATGGATCAGCAGGGTTTTTATGATGAGAAGATCATCCATTTGCCGGATAGCTATCAGGCAAATGATGACCGGCGCGTGATCGCCCGCGACACGCCCTCACGCGCCGAAGTCAGGCTGCCTGCCGATGGTTTCGTCTATTGCTGCTTCAACAATGCCAATAAGATCACGCTGGAGACCTTCGCTTCCTGGATGCGTATTCTCAACGCCGTACCCGGTTCTGTGCTGTGGCTGCTTGCCAATGATGCGGAAGCGATGGATCGGCTGCGTGCGGTTGCGGCAGGGCAGGGGATTGATCCGGCGCGGTTGGTCTTTGGACCTGCGCTTCCCTCAGCGCAGCATCTGGCGCGGCAGCGGCTTGCGGATCTTTTCCTTGATACGCTGCCCTATAATGCGCATACCACGGCGAGTGATGCGCTTTGGGCCGGCTTGCCAGTGCTGACGCAAATGGGGCAGGCCTTTGCCGGTCGTGTGGCCGCAAGTTTGCTCAATGCGGTTGGCCTGCCGGAAATGATCACGCAGGATGCGACTGGTTATGAAGCTTTGGCCACCGCACTTGGCCGCGACCCCGCGCGCGCTGCCGCGCTGAAGGCGAAGCTTGCCGCCGCCATTCCGAAAGCCCCGCTTTTCGACACGCCACGCTTCACGCGCCATCTGGAACACGCCTATCGCATGATGTGGCAGCGCCATATGGCTGGCCTTGCGCCGGAAGCTTTTGTCGTGCCGGTTGAAGCATAGCTGCCGCGCCATGCCGGATTTCGCCGCGTTTTTCGCCTCGGGCCAGGTGGCTGATCTTATGGTGGCGGTATTGATGGCGGAGGCTTTGGCACTGCTCGCCTTCTGGCGAATAACCGGGCGCGGCCTGCCGCCGCGATCCGTTTTCGCGCTGGTGCTGCCGGGCGTGTTTTTCGCCCTCGCGTTGCGCGCGGCGCTGACGGGGGCCTGGTGGGGATTTGTCTCACTCGCCCTGACCGCCGCGTTTTTTGCCCATGCCTGGGATTTATGGCGCCGCTGGCGCGGCTGAAGAAATGGCCACGCTTGGCAAGTGACCCCATGTCGCGCCGCAGCCGCATCCGCGCGGAAGACAAGCGCGCCAAGGCGGTGCAACATGCGCGAAACACATCGCCAATGGGGGAATCCGCCATGTCATCGGGCAGCTACGACCGCGCCAGCTTCAAGGGCCTGACCTTCCACGACGCCGTCGCGCGTTTCCAAGCCGGGCAGGATAACCCCCGCGCCTATTTGGAACGCTGCTTCGAGGCAATTGCGGCGAAGGATGGCGTGGTGCGCGCCTTTGTCGTGCTGAATGAAGCGGGTGCGTGCGCCGCCGCCGATGCCTCTGCCGCGCGCTACAAGGCGGGCCACGCGCTTTCCAGCATTGATGGCATGCCAATCGGTATCAAGGATTTGATCGAAACCATGGATATGCCAACGCAAATGGGCTGCGGCGCATTCACCGGCAATTTCCCGAAGCGTGACAGCATCATGGTGCGCGCTTTGCGCGATGCTGGCGCCATCATCATCGGTAAAACCGTCACTGCGGAATTGGGCATGGCCCATCCCGGCCCCACCACCAACCCCTTCGATCCGCGTCGCACGCCGGGCGGTTCATCCTCAGGCTCGGCAGCGGCGGTTGGGGCCAATATGATCCCGGCGGCGATTGGCACGCAGGTCGGCGGGTCCATCATTCGCCCCGCTGCCTATTGCGGGAATATCGCCCTCAAACCCACGCAAGGCGCGATCAATCGGGGGGAGAGGCAATCGCTCAGCCAATCCACCGCCGGGGTGCATGCCAATAGCTTCGAAGATATGTGGGCGGTGGCCATTGAAATCGCGCGCCGTGCGGGGGGCGATCCCGGCGCGCCGGGGCTTTTCGGCCCGCTGGCCGCGCCCGCGCCAGTGAAACCCGCGCGGCTGATTGTGATGGAAACCGAAGGCTGGGCGGATTTGGATGCGGCTTCCATCGCGGCTTTTGATGGCTTACTCGCGAAGCTGCGTGCCGCCGGGGTGGAGATTTGGCGCCGGGCGGACCATCCGTTGATTGAAGGGTTTGAACGCGCTTTGGCTGAGGCGAAAGCGATTACCGCCGATATCTGCGCTTTTGAACAACGCGCGGGCTTGCAGCATTTGGCGGAGACCGCGGCGGACCGCGTGAGCCCCCGGCTATTTACGCGCCTGCAGCACGGCACCAAGGTTGATCTGGAAACCTACCGGGCGCGGCTTCTGGAACGGGACGAGTTGCGCGGGCGCCTGGTGTCGCTCGCATCTTTGGCGGATGGGTTGATTGCGCTGTCATCCCCTGGCCCAGCGCCGGTGTGGCTCGGCGATCAGCCCGGCCAGCCGATTGCGCCGCGCCCGACCGGCGATATCAGCTTCAATGCGGGTACATCTGCGCTTGGCTGCCCGGCGGTGACGGTGCCGCTGCTGGCCGTGGAAGGCATGCCGCTTGGGGTGCAGATCATCGGCCAATGGCACGAAGATGCGCGGGCGACTGCGATAGCGGCTTGGGTGGCGCGTATCGCCTAACCCCGCAAGCCTGCGCGCGCTACGGCATCTCTCCCAACACTTCCACGCCAAGCGCAGCAGCCGCGCTGCGCAAGGCGCGGTCCTTGGAAGCAAGCGGCAGGCGCCGCCGCTGCGCCAATTCAAGATAGGTTGCGTCATAGACGGAAAGCGTGAAACGTTCAGCGAGACGCACCGTATCTTCCCAGGATTTCTCGGCGGTGTCGTCATCAAGCGTGATGGGTAAGGCGCGCAGCAAGCCGGCAAGCTCCGCCCGTTTTGCCGCATCAAGCCGGCGCCGTCGTTCCGCCACCAGCAAGCCATTCAGCGCTTCAAGCGGCCAAAGCAGCGGCGCCATCGCGCCGGTTTCCACCACGCGGTCCAACAGGGCCATCACGGACGGCGTCTGCTCATCCTCAAAGCACCAGGAAAGCGCCACCGAATTGTCGAGCACGAAGCTCATTTGCGGCCTTCATCCACCAATTCCTTGATGGGAATGCCGGCAAGCTTCGCCCCACGGCTGGCGGCGCGAAGCGCCTCAGCGGTCTGCCGCGCCTTATCCTGATCAAAGCTTGGCAAGACGGGGACCAATTTGGCGACGGCAATGCCCCGGCGCGTGATGGTCACCTCGCTGCCGCGGATCACTTCTTCAACAAGGGCGCTCAGCCGGTTTTTGGCGTCAAAAAGCGGGACCTGCATTTTAAAACCCTATCTGGCTAGATAGCCATCTAGCCAGATAGCGCGTTATTTGTCCAGTACAGAAGCAGCCGCCTAATCCAGCAACACCCCCCGAAAGGCCGCGAGCCGCGTCGGGGTCAGGCCAAGCCCATCCTCAAGCAAACCAACCTCAGACCCGAAGGGGGTCACCGCTGCTTCCAGCGCGGCGGCCAGTAGCGCCGGATGCGTGTCCAGTATCGCCTGCTTCGCTTCCTCCGGCGCGTCATCCGGCAAGGGGTGGTCGCGCCGCCAGAAGCGGTCTGTCGCGACATAATCCGCCAGGATTTGCTCCCGCGAAACGCCAAGCGCGGACAGGATGAGCGCAGCACCAAGCCCCGTCCGGTCTTTCCCCGCCGAGCAATGAAACAGCAATGGCCGGCGTTCATCTTCCAGGATCAAGTCACAAAGCTGGCGATAGACCGGCAATTGCTCGGTCGCGTAATTCAGATAGGCAACACCCAAAAGCCGCGTGGTCTCCGCCCGCGTCGCCGCGCCATTGGCCAGAAGATCGCGGAGCGAGGCACCGATGCGCGGTTCAATCGGCAGCGGCACCGCCAGTGCGCCAGGCGGCAGGCGGGAAGGGGCAGCCGCGGCTTCGCGCGTGCCGCGCAAATCGCACACGGTGCTAAGGCCCGTGGCTTCCAGCGTCACCAAATCCTGATCTGTCAGCCGATGCAGGGCATCGGACCGGAACAGCACCCCATGGCGCAGCGCCCTGCCGTGATGGCCGTGCCACCCCCCCAGATCACGGAGGTTGGAAGCGCCTTCAAGCGGGATAAGGCGGGGCAAAATCTGGGTCATGAGCGATTTATGCCAGAAAGCGGCCCCCCCGCCCATGCGGCGGGATTGTTTCATGTGGGGCGAAACTATTTTAGAAGGCACGCGGCATTTGCCGGTTTGGGAATAAGACATGGGCACGGCCCTGGAAATTTTGATCATCCTGCTGCTGGTTCTGCTGAATGGCGCCTTTGCGATGTCGGAACTCGCCATCGTGTCCTCTCGTCGGTCCAGGCTGATGGCCATGCAAAAGCGCGGCGTGCGCGGTGCGGATACGGCGCTGGCGCTGGCCGAGGACCCGCAGCGCTTCCTGCCGACTGTGCAGGTGGGCATTACCATGGTCGGCATTATCGCCGGTGCCTTTGGTGGCGCGCGGCTGTCCGGCACCATTGCCCATGCCCTGGAAATGCTGCCCTTCCCCGTGCCCTTCGTGCAGGAAGTCGCCTTCGCGCTGGTGGTGCTGGCGATCACCTATCTCAGCCTGATCCTGGGTGAATTGGTGCCCAAACAATTGGCGCTGCGGGAGCCTGAGAAAATCGCCATTCTCGTCGCGCGCCCGCTGGCGCTGCTGGCCCGCTTCACCGCGCCCATGGTTTGGCTTTTGGGTGCATCGTCTGCCCTGGTGCTGCGGTTCTTCGGCCCCGCGCCGACTTCCGATCAATCCGTGACGGAAGAAGAAGTGAAGGCCGTGGTGGCTGAAGGCGCTGAGGCTGGCGCGCTTGAGACCGAAGAACGCCACATGATCGAACGCGTGCTGCGGTTGGGCGACAAGCCAGTGCGCGCGCTGATGACGCCACGCAATGACATCGCCTGGCTTGACCGTAATGAGCCGCTGGAAAACCTGCCTGAGCGGCTGCGCGCCGCGCATGTCACGCGCTTCATTGTGGCGGATGGGCGGGTGGATAATGTGGTCGGCGTGGTCGCGGCCAAGGATTTGCTTGATCAGCTACTCGCCGGTGGGCCAATGTCACTTGATGCCGCTTTGCGCCAGCCCATGGTGCTGCCCGATACGCTGACCGCGCTTGATGCGCTGGAACGCCTGCGCGGAGACCCGCTTGGCATGGCGCTGGTGCTGGATGAATACGGGTCCTTTGAAGGCATGGTGACCGCTTCCGATCTGTTGGAGGCGATCATCGGCGAATTGGGCCCAAGTGAGCCCATGCCGTCCGAAGCGGCGGTCATGCGCTTTGATGGCTCGCTGCTGCTGGATGGCAGCATGCCTTCCGATGAATTGCGCGCGCGGCTTGACCTGCCGGAAATGCCGGGCGCCGGGACCTATCACACTGTCGCTGGGCTGATGCTGGCGCTGCTGCAACGTGTCCCGCGTGAGGGGGACCGCATCGTCTGGGCCGGCTGGCGCTTTGAAATTGTGGATATGGATGGCAGGCGCGTGGATAAGGTGCTGGCCAACCGGGAAGATGCGGGCGGTGATGGCGGCGGGTGAGGATTTTTCTTGTCCGGATTTGATCCGTACGTTATAGATGGGTTCTGAAGGAGCACCGCCATGTCCCTAGCCCTTGCCGCTACTGTCACCGCCCCGGAAGGCGGCCGCATCGAATTCCGCGTGCCGGCTGAGGAAAAGGCCATGCTCGCCCGTGCGGCGGCGCTGATGAATATGGACCTGACCGCCTTCATCCTGGGCAAGATGCTGCCCGAAGCGCGCGCTGTGATTGAAAACGCCGAACGCCTTGCGCTTTCTGACCGCGATAGCCTGCATGTTCTGGCGCTTTTGGAGAACCCTCCCGCACCCACCGAAAAACTCCGCCGTGCTGCAAAGGCTGCCCGTAACATAACGTGAGCACACCCTGGCGGGAGCAGCCGCTTTCCCGCAGCCATGACCGCAAGGCGTTTGATTGTGGCGAACCAGCGCTGAATGAGTTTCTGGCGCGCTATGCGCGCCAAAGCCATGAAAGCGGCGGGGCCAAGAGTTTTGTGGTGGTGGACCCCGCCGCGCCGCAGAAAATCCTCGGCTATTACAGCCTCAGCGTCGGCGCGCTTGCCTATGCCCGCACGCCCGCGCTGCTCACGCGCGGCCTTGGGCGCTATGAGGTGCCGGTATTTCGCCTCGGGCGTCTGGCCGTTGCGCGGGAATGGCAGGGACAGGGCTTGGGTGGGGCGCTGCTGATCGCCGCCGGGCGGCGCTGCATCGCGGTGGCTGAGGAAGTGGGCGGGGTTGCCTTATTGATTGACGCGAAATCGGACCGCGCCGCGCAATGGTATGAAGGTTTTGGTGCGCTCCGCCTTGAAGACGCGCCGCTGTCGCTGGTTTTGCCACTCAGCACCATTGTGCAGGCGATGGCGGGGGCGTGATCCTCGGGGGCTTCGATGCCGGCGGGGGCATTTGCCGAGACCTTAAGGATGAGCATGAAATCTCCCTGTCAGGAATCGCGTCACCCTTGAACGGCGCATCATTTTGATGCAAATATGCGGTATGGCAAATGCTTCTCCTGCCGCCCGTCCAGGCGTGACTGTTCGCCTTGAGCCCGAGGCGCATGCGCGGCTTCAGCAAATCGCCAAGGCCGAACATCGCTCGGTCGCCGCGGTGTTGGAGGTGCTTGTCGAACGTGAAATACGCGCGCGCGACGAAGCTGAACGGGTGATCCGTGTGCATGTGGCGCCGGAACTCCAAGCTGTGCCATTCGGCGATCCCGATCGTCGGCCGGGCGAGAGTGACAAGAGTTATGCTCGCCGCAAGAAGACCATCGACGCATTATTCGGCCGCTGAGGCGGCGTGGCAGATTGTCCGATCCCGTCCGGGTGCTTTGTCTGGACCATGTTCCCGTTCGGTCCGCCGGCTCCGCCTGACCAGCCCGGGCCAGCGCGGCACATCGCCTATGTGCTGGCTACTGACAGTAAGCCAAAAGTGCCGATGCTGCTGCTGGCATACACAAGTTCGGGGCCATGGCGCGGCGCGACGGCGCGGCGGCCGCTTGGCGTGATCGAATTCGAGGATGCGGCGGCGCGCGCCGTGGGCCAGAAGCCGTTCCACATTGATTTACGCTGCCTCGCGCAGGTGCCGCTGGCAAAGCGCTGGTTCCCTGACATTGGCCAGATAGGCTTCGGCATCATCGGCACAGCCGGTGCTAGGCTCCGCGAGCGGATTGATGTGATGCTGAGCGATCTGGTGACGCGCAACCGCGACCTGATTGAAATGCGCGGTCCGAGATAGGCGATTCAATTCACACCGACCCTTTGCGCTCCACCACCAGAATACGCGCCGCACCAATCGGGTGGGCGACATGCTCATCGCCGACATCGGCCACGAAAACATCGGTGGGCCCAAGCCGCACCGAATGTTCTTCGCCATTCAGCCGGTATTTCATCTCAACCGCACCATCGAGCACAACAAAAACCTCAGCCCCATCATTGACGTGCCAGATATAGGGCTGGTCGGTCCAATGCAGGCGTACCGTGGCGCCTTCAATTTCCGCGAAATCACGGGCGCCCCAGGCGCGGCTGGCGGTGAAGCTGCGGTTATCCTGATAGATGTCGGGCATGGTTCTCTCCTGCCGCCTTCGCCGCCCCTATTGCCCCGCCGTCTTCGCAATCGGCGCAATGAATTGCGGCTCGGTGTCCCAGGGGAACAGGATCCAGGTATCCTGGCTCACTTCCGTAATGAAGGTATCCACCATCGGCTTGCCGGCAGGCTTGGCATAGACCGTCGCGAAATGTGCCTTGGGTAGCAGGGCGCGCACCACGCGCGCCGTGGTGCCGGTATCCACCAGATCATCCAATAGCAGCCAGCCTTCCCCATCACCCGCTGCATCGGGCATTTTCACCACACGCGGCTCACCCTTGGTTTCCTCATCATAGGTGAGGACCGAGACAGTTTCGATCAACCGGCAATCCAATTCGCGCGCCACCACGGCGGCCGGGATCAGCCCGCCGCGCGTAATCGCCACCACGCCGCGCCAAGGGCCGCGTTCCAACAGCCGCCAGGCCAGCGCCTTCGCATCGCGGTGCAATTGGTCCCAGGAAACCGTGTAATATTTCTGCGCCATCAAAACATCCTCCCGCCATTCGGCACGCGTTGATCGGGGCTAAGCAGCACAACCGCGCCTGCCGGATCTGGCATCCCCAGCACCAAAACCTCACTCATGAACCCGGCAATGCGGCGCGAGGCGAAATTCACCACCGCCGCCACCTGCCGCCCCACCAGCGCTTCTGGCGTGTAATGCACGGTCAATTGCGCTGAGGATCGCTTCACACCGATCTCCGGGCCGAAATCAATGCTGAGCTTGATGGCGGGCTTGCGCGCCTCCGGGAAGGGCTCAGCGGTCAGGATGGTGCCGACCCGGATATCTATCCGGTGAAATTCATCAAGGGTCGCGGCGGGTTCCATGACGGGGCTTTAATGCAGATTCGCCTGGGGTGAAACCGCCCCCGGGGCTTTTCCCGGCGGGCCAGAGGGGGCATGAAAGGGGCCGTAACTGCACCTGATGAAAGCCTGACCCAATGCGTGATCTTCACCTTGCTGGCCGCAGCCCCGCCTATGGCACCCACGGCATGGCCGCCACTTCCATGCCCCAAGCCACTTTCGCCGCGCTTGAAATCCTGCGCGCCGGGGGCAATGCCATGGATGCGGCGATTGCCGCCTGCGCCGTGCAATGCGTGATTGAACCCGAATCCACCGGCATTGGTGGGGATTGCTTCTGCCTTTACGTGCCGGCCGGCAGCAGCACGGTGATTGCGCTGAATGGCTCAGGCCGTGCGCCGGCCGCCGCAACGCCCGAGGCGCTGCGCGCCACCGGCACGACCAAGCTTGAGAATACCTCGGCCCATTCAGTCACGGTACCGGGGGCGATTTCGGCTTGGGAATTGCTCAATCGCAGCCATGGCAAGCTTGGCCTGGACCGTATTCTGCAAGCGGCGATCCATTATGCGGAAGAAGGCTTCCCCATCACGCCGCGTGTTTCAGCGGATTGGGAAGCCTCAGTGGAGAAATTGCTTAAAAACCCGGCCTCGGCCCGGCGCTTCCTGAATAATGGCGCGGCACCCATGCTCGGTACGCGCTTCCGCCAGCCGGAATTGGCGAAGACCTTGCGCGCCATTGCGGCACGTGGCGCGGCGGCCTTCTATCAGGGCGAAGTGGCGGCTGACATTGTGGCGACGCTGCGCGCCGCAGGTGGCCTGCACACCGAGGAAGATTTCGCCAATGGCCAAAGCGCGGCGGAATTCGTGACACCCGTTTCGATCCCCTGGCGCGGGATGGAGGTGTATCAATGCCCGCCCAATGGGTCTGGCCTGCATGCGCTGCAAATCCTGGGCACGCTTGCCAATCTGCCCACGCCGGAAGGCGGGCCGCTTTCCGCCACGCGCTTGCACCGGCATATCGAAGCTGCGCGCATGGCCTATCGGGATCGCGATGCTTTCCTGGCCGATCCTGCGCAAGTGAATGTGCCGGTCGAAAAACTGCTGAATGCGGATTATCTAAAGCGCCTGGCTGGCCTGATCCGCGATGATGCGGCGCTGCCGGAATTGCCTGCGGCGGGTGAGAGCGATCTGAACAAGCACAAGGACACGGTTTATCTTTGCGTGGTGGATAAGGATGGCAATGCCTGTTCCTTCATCAATTCACTGTTCGAGAGCTTTGGTTCAGGCATCCTTGCGGAAAAATCCGGTGTCATGCTGCAAAATCGCGGTTTCGGTTTCCGCTTGCAGGAAGGCCACCCGAATTGCATCGCGCCCAATAAGCGCCCGCTGCATACCATCATCCCCGGCATGGTGACGAAGAATGGCCGCGCCATTATGCCCTATGGCGTGATGGGCGGGCGCTATCAGCCGACTGGGCATAGCTACTTCCTGACTAATCATTTCGAATTTGGCCTGGATGTGCAGGAAGCGATTGATCTGCCCCGCCTGATGCCGCAGGACGGCAAAGTGCAGGTGGAACGCGGCTTTAGTGGTGCGGTGCTTGATCAGCTGAATCGCCTTGGTCATGTCTGTGAAGCGATAGACAAGCCCCATGGCGGCGGTCAGGCGATTTTCATTGACCATGAAAAGGGCTGCCTGGTGGGTGGGTCTGACCCGCGCAAGGATGGCTGCGCGATGGGGTACTGAATCCCGACTGCGCGCTTAAGTTCAAAAAATTCAAGGAAACGCCAATGACCGAACCTTGTGACCTGACCGCGATTGAAGCGCGCCGCCTGATCGGGCGGCGCAAGCTTTCCCCCGTTGAATTGCTGGAAAGCTGCCTGAAGCGCATCGGCGAAGTAAACCACGCGGTAAATGCCGTGGTGGCTTTGGACGAGGACCGCGCCCGCGCTGCCGCCAAGGAAGCCGAAGCCGCCGTAATGCGTGGCGATGAATTGGGCCCGCTGCATGGCCTGCCGATCGGCATCAAGGATCTGGAAGAAACCGAAGGGCTGCGCACCACCTATGGCAGCCCAATCTTTCGCGATTTCATCCCCGATGCGGATTGCGGCATGGTCGCCAATCTGCGTACCAATGGCGCGGTCATCACCGGCAAGACCAATACGCCAGAATTTGGCGCGGGTGCCAATACGCGCAACGCCGTCTATGGCGTGACCGGCAATCCCTTTGATCCGATGAAGTCCGCGGCTGGGTCTTCGGGCGGTTCGGGTGTGGCGCTGGCCACCAATATGTTCCCGATCTGCTCGGGTTCCGACACGGGCGGTTCTCTGCGCAACCCGGCTGCCTTCAATGGCATTGTGGGCTACCGCCCATCTCCCGGACTGGTGCCCTCCGAAAAGCGCGCTCATGGCTGGTCTGGCCTGCCGGTGCTCGGGCCCATGGCGCGCAATGTGCCGGATGTCTGCCTGCTGCTATCCGCCATGGCATCCGATGATGGGCGCGATCCGCTCGCCTATACTCTGCATGATGGGTATGTGCGCGAAGAACCGAGCCTTTACTTCCCCGTGCCGCGCTATGATTTGGCGAGCCTGCGCCTGGCCTTCAGCCCGGATTTCGGCATGGCGCCGACCGAACAGCATATCCGCGACATCTTCGCCGACCGCGCCGGCGCCATCGCGCCCATGTTTGGCGCGGCGGAAGCGGCGCACCCGGATTGCGCTGGCGGTGATGAGGCGTTTGAGGTGCTGCGTGCCGCGGGCTTCCTGACCTCCCATCTTGAGAAATGCCGCACGCGGCCCCAGGATGTTGGGCCCAATGTGCGCGCCAATGTCGAAGAAGGGCTGCGCTACAGCCTGGATGATTACGCCCGCGCGGCGGCGGCGCAGACCAAGATGTACCGCGCCTGGCAGGGGTTTTTCGCCGCGCATGATGTGCTGATCACGCCGGCCATCACCATTTCTCCCAGGCCATGGAAAGAACTCTACCCTGCCGAGATTGATGGCAAGCCGACACGGACTTACTTCCATTGGTTGGCGCTCGCCTATTACCCGACGCTCTGTGGCCATCCCGC
>CAMCZJ010000008.1 GCA_945886995.1 Asaia bogorensis | reverse complement strand
TCCGGCAGCTCGCATGTCCAGAATTGCACGCAAGCCCTTCCCCCGTTTCACGGTCTGCCGCTTCCCAGATATCGTCTTCAAGCTTTGCAACCTCGGTGCGGATGGTACCACGCGCCCATTCCGGAAGGGCGTTCCACGTACCCAGATTGGCCCCAAAGATGGAAAGCCCCCAGGTAATGGCCATGCCATGAACATGGGTTGTCACCTCATGAAGGCCGATATCATTGCCGGAAAGTGTCCCGGTCACCGCGCATTCAACAACACCAGACCTGATGGCGGAAACAATATCTGCAAAGGGAATGACAACTGGTGTGGCGCCCAGGGCGGTGAACATCTCCGATTGGCCAACCGATGATGTCCTGACGCGCCGCCCGGCCAGATCGGCCAACCGCGAAAAAGGCTTGCGGCAGAAGACAACCTGGGCAGGATAGACATAGACGCCCAGCAACTCGATTTCATAGCGTTCCCGTAATGTATCTGCCAAATGCCCACGAAATGCTGCCACAGTTCGCCTAAGCGCGCTGATATCTGGATTGACCGCCGGCAAATCTATGGCGTTGAATTCAGGTTCTTCAGTACTTACCACGGCCAGCAGGGCGGTACCAAAGGAAACTACCCCCAACCTGATCAGCGAAAGCATCTCCTGGCCACGGATCCCGCTGCGGTCAAAGGGGGCGATCTCCGCCACAATACGCCCGTTGGTCGCTTGCGAGATGCGGTCACGCCAAAATGGCTCCTCATAGCGCAAGTACTGGCTAACATCGGCCAATCCACCGACGATCCGCATACGGATGGGTGCCTCACTTTGAGCCAAGGTGGGGCGGGGTGTGACCAAGCAAAGCAGCAAGGCCAGCACCAGGCCAAATATACCTTGCCAAGTCCAGCCAGCTGTCCTTCTGGTATTGTCGGCCTTTTGGCGCCCATCCGCACGGCGAACGGGCCCAACCCGTTGTTTGGGCGCATTTTCCGGAGCGCGAATGCCCGTGAGGGGGAGTTGGTTCTGCTTCATTGTGTCGAACTCTACACCTAATCTCTCGCATCACGCGAGTTGTTTTCCTCAAACTAAACCATCGCGTGTTGCACCTGCGCCAAGTCAGGGCTTAGCGATCAGGTATCTTGGCCGCCAAAGCCGCCCCAAGCGCAGACTTCAAGCTTAGCGATTCGGGTTCAATCCGTGCCGGGAAACCCTGGACCTGCCGCCCATCCCGGGAAACAAGGTATTTGTGGAAGTTCCAACGCGGTTCCCCGCCGGCCCGCGAGGCGGCCCAGCGATAGAAGGGGTGTGCTTCCGGGCCCCGGACGCGGGAAAGCGCTGCCATCGGGAAGGTAATGCCGAATTGCGCGTCGCAGAATTCGCGAATTTTGCGCCCATCCTGGCTTTCCTGGTTGAAGTCATTGGAAGGCACGCCAAGCACCACAAGGCCTGCAGCTTCCTGCGCCTCAAACAGGCGCTGTAAGGCCGCGTATTGGCCGGTGAAGCCACAGAAGGATGCGGTATTCACCACCAGCAGTGCCCGGCCCCGCCAGGCAGCAAGGTCATGTTCGCCACCTTCCAAGGCAGGAAAGCGAAATTCCCAGGCTGTCGCGGGGGCTGGGGCAGCCGCCATCAGTGGAAGGGCCAGCAGCGCCCGGCGTGTCAGCTTAACCATAGCGCTCCTCCAGCCAGGGATCGCCCTGATTGTGATAACCGCGCACTTCCCAAAAACCGGGGCGGTCTTCGGCCAGTAATTCAATGCGAGTCAGCCATTTCGGGCTCTTCCAGAAATAAAGCCGCGGCAACACAAGCCGCGCAGGCCCACCATGCTGGCGCGTAAGTGGCGCCCCTTCCCAGGAATGCGCCACCATCACATCCGTAGCGGCAAAAGCTTCCAGGGTCAGATTAGTGGTATAGCCATCATAGGAAGTCATGGAAACGAAGCGCGCTTCTGGCCGCGGGCGCGCCATTTCTAGAAGTGTCGCCGTCCGCACGCCAGTGAACCGATTATCGTAGCGGCTCCATTGCGTGACGCAGTGAATATCGCAGACCATCTCACTTTGCTGGAGCGCCATGAAGCCTTCCCAATCAAAGGCAAGGCGATTATCCACCAGCCCTTCCACCCGCAGACGGAACTTGGCGGCGCTGACATCGGGCTGTACGCCAAGGTCCAGCACCGGCCAATCCTTCACCAGGGTCTGCCCGGGCGGCAGCCGCTCGCGCGCCGGATCAGCCGTGGTACCGGTCAACAAGCGGCCTTCTTCGGCCCAGCGTTCCTTGGTCCGCACCAGCTTTTCGCGGATCTGCCCTTCCAGCTTCACATCTTCCTGGTCCAAGGCCTTGACTCCTTTGAAAGCGTTATCGCACCAAGAGTTACCACTTGGCGCGGTGGCGCTCCAGGACATAGTTTTGATGCAGCGCTCCCGCAACCAATGGGGTAAAGAAACCTTCTCTGGGCATTTGCTGATGGCGCCGACCGGACGCTTTCAGTAGGAAGGCCTTGCATATTCTCTGCAGCTTCAAATCCGCTGCGCAGTTCTAAATCCACGGGGACATAATGGCAGGCGCAGCCGTATCGCGAATGGAAACCGGGATGGGTCAAGGGGCTGCGCCTCTTGAACTCACCATCCTCATGCCCTGCCTGAATGAGGCGGAAACTCTCGGGGTCTGCATCGAAAAGGCGATGGGCTTCTTCGCGCGCAGCGGCATTTCTGGCGAGGTGCTGATCGCCGATAATGGCAGCAGTGATGGTAGCCAGGACATCGCGCTGGGCCTTGGCGCGCGGGTGATCCATGTGCCGGAAAAGGGCTATGGCGCGGCGCTGATTGCGGGCATTGCGGCCGCCCAAGGGCGCTATGTGATTATGGGTGACAGTGACGATTCCTATGATTTCAGTAAGCTTGACCCCTTCCTTGCTAAGCTACGCGACGGCTTTGATCTGGTAATGGGCAATCGCTTCAAGGGCGGGATTGCGCCAGGCGCCATGCCGCCTTTGCATCGCTATTTGGGCAATCCCGTGCTTTCCACCATTGGGCGGGTTTTCTTCGGCGGGCCGATACGGGATTTCCATTGCGGGCTGCGCGGTTTTTCGCGCGTGGCGATTGCGGCGCTTGATCTGCGCGCGCCGGGGATGGAATTCGCCTCAGAAATGGTGGTGAAGGCCACCATGCGCGGGCTTCGCATCACGGAAGTGCCAACGACGCTTTCCCCGGATGGAAGGTCGCGCCCGCCGCATTTGCGGTCCTGGCGCGACGGCTGGCGGCATTTGCGCTTTTTGCTGATCTTCTGCCCGCGCTGGCTTTTCTTCTATCCCGGCGCGCTGCTGTTTGCGCTTGGTGCCATCACCATGGCGGTGTTGTTGCCTGGGCCGGTAATGCTCGGCTTGGTCACCCTGGATGTGCATACGCTGCTTTATGCCTCGGGCGCGGTCGTGATGGGCTTTCAGGCCATGCAGTTCTGGGTTTTTGCAAGGCTTTATGGCGCGCTGACGGGGCTTTTGCCCGACCCCCCTGGACTGACCCAAACACTATCGCGCTTCGGCCTGGAAGCGGCCTTGGTGGTTGCTGCGCTACTCCTGCTGCTTGGGTTTGGACTTGGCTTTTTCGCGCTGGCGCAATGGGGGGCCGAAGATTTTGGGGCGCTGAGTGGTGGAAAGGTGATGCGCTTGGCCATCGCTTCCGTCACCGCCATGCTGCTTGCGCTGCAACTGGCCTTTGGTGCTTTTTTCCTGGCGCTGCTTGGCATGATGCGCCCGGCAAGGCCACAGCAAGGCTAGATTCCGCAAGACAGCTCAGCCCTTGCCTTTGGACCCCGCGGCATTGGCGGGCCTTCGCCCGTCGCGGCAGGCGTCTGAACAATAACGCACTTCTTCCCATACCCGCGCCCATTTCTTGCGCCAGGCAAAGGGCCGGTTACAGGCAGCGCAAAGTTTCTGAGGCAGGAAGGGCTTGCGATGCACCATGGGTCAATCGCCGGGCCGGATTTCGCCCACCACCTTCCCGCGCGCCGGATCGAACAATAACACTCTTTCCCCATCCGGCCGGACAACCCAAATGGCGATTGTCTTTTCCATGCCAGCTATGCCAGCAATGCGGCTACCCGCTGGCTGGCCAAGGCTTGCGGCACTAAACCCGGTCGCTGTTCCGCCTGAACGCTGGACGATCAGCACAACCAACGCCACGGTTGCTGCTACGATCAGCACGCCCATCGCAATGACCAAGACTTTGAGAAACCTCACGGAAGACCCCCTTTTGAACGCTGAACGCCACGAAATCCAAGCGCCCCCTGAAGCGGCAGGCATGCGCGCCGACCGGTTTTTTGCTGAAGCGATAGGTTCTCTCTCTCGCTCCCGCGTCAAGGCCCTTATTGTTGAAGGCCATGCCAGCCGGGACGGGCAAAGCCTGCGGGAACCTGCCGAGACCATTCGACCAGGCGCGGTTTACGCGCTTGAAATCCCCGAAGCGGTGACCGCCCTGCCACAGCCACAGGCGATCCCGCTTAACATCATCCATGAGGATGCGGACCTGATCGTGCTTGATAAGCCAGCCGGGCTGGTGGTGCACCCGGCCCCGGGCAATTTGGATGGCACATTGGTCAATGCCCTGTTGGCGCATGCGGGGGATGACCTGCCCGGCATTGGTGGGGAAAGGCGGCCCGGCATTGTGCATCGGCTGGATAAGGACACCTCCGGCGTCATGGTCGTGGCCAAGACCGAATTGGCGCTGCGCCGATTATCCGAAAGCTTCGCTGAGCGCGACCTGGAACGCCATTACATTGCCCTTTGCTGGGGCCTGCCCGCGGCCATGGAGGGCGAGATCAATGCCCCGATTGGCCGCCACCCGGCAGACCGCAAGCGCATGGCGGTGGTGGAACGCGGCGGCAAACATGCTGTCACACAATACAAGGTGCTGCGTTCCTGGGGGACAGCCTGCGCCCTGATTTCCTGCCGGCTTTTGACGGGGCGGACCCATCAAATTCGGGTGCATTTGGCGCATATGGGCCACCCTTTGGTGGGCGATCCAGTCTATCTGCGCCGCACCCCCGCTGCCGCCCGCGCCCTTCCAGCATCAAGCCGAGACGCGCTTCTGGCCTTCCCGCGTCAGGCGCTGCACGCGGCAAGCCTTGGGTTTCGCCACCCAATCAGCGGGCAGGCGCTCCATTTCGAGCGACCCCTGCCCGCGGATATGACAGCGTTGTTTACATTACTGGATGGTAACACGGAGTAACCCGACTATTTCAGTCGGTTTTTCTTGCACCCCTGACCGATTCCGGCTATTAATCGCGTGTCGGAATCCTCGAAGTGCCAGTCAAGGCACGGCCGGCCAAGGCCCCGCAAGGGGCAGGCGACCAGTCAGGGCTTTGAGGGAGATGACAAAATTGTAATGATCGGCCAAGGATGCCGCCTTCGGGGCAGAGTAAGCCGGTTCAGGAGGTAAATGAAAACCATGGCATCTTCTATGGCCATACCGATGGCGACTGAGGGCAACCTTTCACGCTATCTCCAGGATATCCGCAAATTCCCGATGCTCTCGGCTGAGGAAGAACTCAGCCTCGCGCGCCGCTGGCGCGACAGTGCCGATGAGCCGGCTGCGCATAAGCTCGTCACCTCCCACCTGCGTCTGGTGGCCAAGATCGCCATGGGCTATCGCGGCTATGGCCTGCCGGTAGGTGAGCTGATTTCCGAAGGCAATGTCGGGATGATGCAGGCGGTGAAGCGCTTCGACCCCGATCGCGGCTTCCGCCTAGCCACCTATGCTATGTGGTGGATCCGTGCCGCCATTCAAGAATACATCCTGCATTCCTGGTCGCTCGTGAAAATGGGCACCACGGCCGCGCAGAAGAAGCTGTTCTTCAACTTGCGCCGGCTGAAGGCGCAGATGTCGGCCCTGGAAGAAGGCGATTTGCAGCCGGAACAGGTGGCGAAGATCAGCCATGTGCTGCAAGTGCCGGAACAGGACGTCATTTCCATGAACCGGCGCCTTGCTGCCGCCGATAATAGCCTGAATGCACCGCTCCGCGCCGATGGTGAAGGTGAATGGCAGGATTGGTTGGTGGATGAAAGCGAGAACCAGGAACAGGAGCTCGCCGAACATCAGGACATGTCAAACCGCCGCGAATTACTGAGCGGTGCGCTGAAAACGCTTAATGAGCGTGAGCGTCATATCCTCATTGAGCGCCGCCTGAAGGAAGAACCGACAACGCTGGAAGAACTTTCGCAGCACTACAACATCAGCCGCGAACGCGTGCGCCAGATTGAGGTGCGCGCCTTTGAAAAGCTGCAGAAATCCATGCGTGAGCAGATCATGGAGCGGCGGCTCACGATCGGGTGAAGAACCCCTCGGGCAATAAAAAAGGCGGTGGAAATTCCACCGCCTTTTCTTTTCGACGCTTCTGGTATCAGCGCATGGGGGGCGCGTATTGCAGGCCACCCTTGGTCCAAAGATTGTTGACACTGCGCGGGAAGCCGATCGGGGTCATGTTACGTTCCCAAATTTCCCCGTAATTGCCAACCGCACGGATCACGCGCGGCGCCCAATCCTTCTCGAGCCCCAGCATCTGGCCCAGATCGCCCGTCTGGCCCATGAAACGCTGGATATCGGGATTAGTGCTATTGGCGAAATTGCCGAGATTGGCCTGCGTAATGCCAAGTTCTTCCGCCGTAACCAAGGCGAAATGCACCCAGCGCACCACATCAAAGAAGCGCCAATCGCCCTTGCGCACCACGGGGCCGAGCGGCTCCTTGGAAATGATTTCCGGCAGCAGCAAGAAGCGGTTGGCATTCGCGCCCTGTGCTGCAGCGAAGGAAGCCAAAGATGACGCGTCCGTTGTATAGGCATCGCAGCGCTTGTTGATAAAGGCGCTCCGGATTTCTTCGATATTCTCGATCACCACAGGGGTGAAGCGCAGCCTATTGGTACGGAAGAAATCGGTCATGTTGAGTTCGGTGGTCGTGCCGGGCTGAACGCAGACCGTTGCGCCATCAAGCTGCTTGGCGGAGGTAACGCCGCTATCGCGATGCACCATGAAGCCCTGTCCATCATAGACATTGATGCCCGCGAAAACGAGGCCGAGCGAGGCCTCGCGCGTCAGGGTCCAGGTCGTGGTGCGGGAAAGCATGTCAATCTCGCCCGATTGCAGCATGGTGAAACGCTGCTGGGTCGAAGATGGAACAATGCGAACCCGATTGGGGTCACCCAAAATGGCCGCAGCCACGGCGCGGCAATAATCCACGTCAAGCCCGCGCCAAACGCCCTGGCTATCCGGCAAGGAGAAGCCAACGGTGGAAGGCGAGGTAGAGCACACAAGCTGCCCACGGGCGCGGATCGCGGCCATGGTATCCGCAGCCGGCGCCTGCGCCATAGCCGGCACCGCACTGGCGGCCAAAAGCCCCGCCAAGGCCGCGCCGCGAAGGGCGCTAGCGAATTTGATCATTAATCTATGTCTCCCAACTGTTTCGGATGCCGGCCTGAACCAGCGAACCCAGGGTAACATGACCGCGAGGCAGCCCAAGGCCAAGCCCCCTTGATCAGCCAGCACAGAATAAAGGTGTTTGCCCCTATACCCCCACGCCAAGGTCAGATCAGGCACGCGGCCTGATTCCGCACCATTCCGCGATGAAGGTCGCCATGGTCTGCGTGCATTTGCGCAAATCCTCGATCGAGGTCCGCTCATCAAAGGCATGCGCCCCCTCCCCCTTCGGGCCATAGCAAAGCCCGGGGATATCGAAATAAAGCCCGTAATAGCGCGTGTCATTCACCGCTGTAGTGCGGCGTTCCGGCAGGCTGCCACCATGGACCGAGGCATGGGCGGCGGCCAAAACCGCCTCGGCCTCGCTACCTGGCTCAAGCACATAGGGGTCGGTCTGAAAGCCGGTCCAGACAATCTCGGGCGGGTTATTGGCCAGGAAGCCATCCCCCTTGGCTGTGGCGCGCACCACAGCTTCGATCCCGGCCATGGCTTCTTCTGGCGTGGTGCCAGGAACCAGGCCGATGCGGCAATCCACCTCACACCAGGCAGGGGTGGAAGACGCCCAGTCACCGCCGCGAATGATACCAGGGTTGAATTTGATCGGGTCCTTGATGTCGGCATACCAGGCGCTGGACCGCGCAGCCTCATTCAATTTGCGCGTATGGTCGTAAAGCGCCTGGATCAGCACATAGGCAGACATGATGGCATTGCTGCCATCCTGCGCGACGGCAACATGCACCGGAATGCCGCGCACGCGCAGCCGGAACCAGATGGTGCCGGTTTGGCTGCGGGTGATGGTATGGCCGGTGGGTTCCGGCACCAGCGCGGCGTCAGCACGGTAACCGCGCAGCAGCGTGGAAAGCGCGCCATTGCCGGTGCTTTCTTCCTCGGTCACCGTTTCCACATAGACATCGGCCGCGGGTTCGAACCCTGCATCGCGAATGGCATCCATGGCATAAACCATGCACGCCACGCCGGATTTCATGTCATGCGCGCCGCGGCCATACATCCAGCCATCGCGAATCACCGCCGCATAGGGCGGGTGGGTCCACATATCGGCGGGGCCTTCCGGCACCACATCAATATGCCCTTGCAGGATCAGGCTGCGGCCCGTGGGGTTTTTGGCGCGATAGGCGGCCACCACCTGCACGCTGCCGGCAGGATCACATTCCACCATCGGCGCCATTTTCGGGTGAGGCGGCACATCGGCCAATGTGTAACGGTCCACTGCATACCCGCGCGCGGCCATCTGGCGGGCGAACCAATCCTGCAAAGGGGCTTCCCTGCCGCGCAGGCTTGGAAAGCGCACCAATTCGGCCAGGAACTGTACCTGCTTATCAAAATTCGCATCTATGGCGGCGGCAATGCGCGCCATGGCTTGGCTATCGGCCATGATGATCGCTCTTTCTTTATGGGTATCTTGTGTTGCGTTCAGGGCGGGCTCGCCAGCAACGCGTTTGTGTACCAGGAAGGTGAGGCATCATATTTCACCTTATTCCTGAGCCCCGCCCAGGATACTTTCAGGTAGAAAATCGGAATGACGCCGCCATCTTCGATGCCGATCCGCATCGCCGCGGCGGTCAGCGCATTACGCCGCCCGGTATCCATGGTGCGCAGCGCCTCCGCCAAGGGCGCATCCATTGCCGGGTTTGAATAATGCTGGCGATTGAAGGGGCCGGCGCCGGTTTCGCTGTTACGCGTCATGAGCACCTGGCGCAGCGTATTGGCCGCGATGGAGGAGGTGTAGGTGGTCATGAACATCGAAAACTCCCGCGCGGTGGCACGGGTGAAAAGATTGGCTGGCGGCAGGACTTCGACCCTGGTTTCAATGCCCAGCCGGGTCCAGCCCTGGGCGATAGCCTGAGCCACATCGGTATCGGAGGCAAACCAGCCATTGGGGCTATGGAGCGTGATGCGAAAACCATCCGGGTAGCCAGCTTCACGGAGCAGCGCGCGTGCCTGGTCCAGATCATAGCGCGGCGGCGGCATATTGGGCGCGCGGTCAGCAACGGCGGGGGCCGCGAATTGCTCAGCCGGCATGCCCTGACCCATCAGGAGTCGGTCCACAATGCCTTGACGATTAATGGCAAGAGAAAGGGCGCGGCGGACCCGCGCATCACGGAGTGGGTTACGGTCCAGAACGCGGCCCTGCTTGTCGGTGACGAAAGGTGATGGATCACGCGCCGCATCCGGAAAAAGATAGGCGGTGCCATTGCTGGCGACGCCAAAGACCGAAAGCCGGGCATCATTGGTCAGGCGCTGCACATCCTGCACCGGTACGAAATCAATCAAATCCACATCACCGGAAAGCAGCGTGGCGACGCGTGCCCCGGGATTGCTGATGAAGCGCGTTACCACCCTTTCCCAGGGCTGCGCTTCCCCCCAATAGGTGGGGTTGCGCGTGATTTCATGCCGCTCACCCAGCGTGTAGCTGACATGGCGATAGGCGCCGGTGCCGATCATCGCCCGCCCGGCATTGAAATCGCCAAGTGTCGCATTCGCATGCAGGCTGCGGGAGACGATCATGATGTTTGACAGATCCCAATCCAGGAAGGGGTTGGGTTCCTTGGTGCGGATCAGGATGCGGCGCGGTTCCGGGATTTCAATGGCGGCAATGCTACGAACAAAGGGGGTGAAAGGGCCGGGACTATTGGTGATGGTGGGCACACGCCCATAGGAAAAGGCGATGTCCTCAGCGGTCAGGGGCGTACCGTCGTGGAATTTGACGCCATCGCGCAGCCTGAATTCCCAGGTCAGGTCATCAATGGCGCGCCAGGATTCCGCGAGCCGCGGAACAAGCCGGCCGGAGGTATCGAAATCCACCAGGGTTTCGAAAATCTGCCGCAGGATGGCGTTGTTGGGGTTGGAGGACTGATAATGCGGGTCCATGCCGGAGGGGGCGGATTGCGCGCCGATCGTCAGGCTGCGTTGCGCCTGTGCCGCCAGGGGCAGCGACAATGCGATGGCAAGGGTAGCAGCCATAATTCTTAACATACCGTATCCCCCATGCGCTTGGATTATGAATGGCTAACGTCACCTTTTGTCGTGATGTGGTCAAGCGCAATGGCCCAAAGGCCCCCTGAAGCCAAAGGGCCAATGCAATTGCAAATTTTAAGGGCAGTTTCACTCTTACTGTGTAGGCTGAAAATCGAATTCAACCGCTCCACCCCCAGCCCCCCGTTCACGACGGACCAGACCCATCGCACATTTTCTAGTCAGCAAACATCTGAAGCCGGGGCAGGTCGGCGTGAACGCTGCGCATCCTGGTTTCAAATTCTAAAGTGAAGGCTCAAAGCCATGCCGATCAAAATGCTCGCATGTCCTGATCCAACGGACGCCACAATACCGGATGCTTCGGCCTGGTTGGCCTGGGATGCGGATAATGACAGTCTTTCCATCTCTCCGGCGGCAAAGGAACTCCTTTGGCTGGACGAAGCGAAACTCCCGACGACTCAATTGGCCCTGACACAGCTCTTTGAAAGACAGAGTCGCAACAAGCTTGCCATCACGCTTGAGGATGTTCTCAATTCCGGAGGTTCACAGGCAATCGAGTTGCTGCGCCCCACGCCCAGGGGATTGCGGCTGATTCTGCTGCGGATTGGCGCTGATTCCTCGCAACCTAGGCGTGTTGTCATGGTCAGGCTTGAAGACATCAGTGCCAGCAGTGAGGGCATTCGGCGTGTCTCTACCAGAACCCATTTCGACACCTTCGTCACACTCATCCAGAAAGACGCCACGTATTTTGAATCTGCACCACTAGGGTTGGTCATGGTTAACGCGGGCATCATCGCCAAGGTGAACGCGAAGGCGTCTGAAATTCTGTCAACACCCATCGAAAATCTGACGGGTGAGCCAGCATCGCGCATCCTGTCCAGCAAACAAGCCTATGATTGCTATATGGAGGCGATGTGGGGTGAGATTTCAGAAGAAGGCCACAGCATTCTCGAAGTGGAATTTGAAAGTAATGATGGCTCCATCATCTGGCTGCGGGCGCATATAGCCAGTGTATTGCTGGAAAATGAGGAAAATGCGTGTCTTTGCATAATCGAAGATATTACGGAACGAAAAAAGCTTGAACAGGATGTGTGGAGTGGTCTTGTACAGACCCTTTCCGCCAAGGAAGCCGCCGACAATGCAAGCCGCGCCAAAAGCGAATTCCTTGCAATGGTCAGCCATGAAATCCGTACACCTCTCTCGGCCGTGATAGGCATGCAACGACTGGCCTTACGTGATACAGCGCTTACCGAAAAAACGCGCCAAAACCTGGACATGGCGCAAACTAATGCTGAATTCCTGCTGGACTTACTGAACGACATCTTGGACTTTTCGAAAATTGAGGCCGGAAAGCTAATTCTTGAGGAGGTTGATTTCTCCCTCCGGCACCTTATTTCGGATAGCGTCGGAATTCTTGCCGAACGGGCTGAAGTAAAGAATATCGCGCTAGAGGTGACGATTGATGATGCGGTTCCCGATGTTCTTTTGGGGGACCCCGCGCGTCTCAAGCAAATCTTGATCAACCTGATTGGTAATGGCATCAAATTCACGGATCAGGGTAGCGTCGCCTTGACCATTTCAGTGCAAGCCTTGGATGAAGGCAGAAGCCGCATCCGGTTTGATGTCAAGGATACGGGAATTGGCATTCCTCCTGAGGCACAAATCCGTCTTTTCCAGAAATTTGCACAGGCCGATACATCAACAACCAGGCGCTTCGGTGGCACGGGGCTTGGCCTTGCCATCTGCAAACAGCTTGTTGATCTGATGGAAGGTGACATCGGTCTCACAAGCAAAATCAATGAAGGGAGCTGCTTCAGCTTTGTCATTCCCTTCAGGCCAGGCACCACGCCTGCAAACGCCCTGCTTACCCGCTTGCAACCACATTCACATCAATTGCAAATTCTTTGCGCCGAGGATTTCCTGCCCAACCAGATCATCATCCAAGGCCTATTGGAGGAAATGGGCCACCGCGTTGATTTTGTGGATAATGGCCGAAAGGCGCTAGAAGCCCTGCCGCAACGCCATTACGATCTTATCCTCATGGATGGACGCATGCCGGAAATGGATGGGGCAACCGCCATTCGCATCATCCGTGCAGAGGGCGAGGGCGAATTTTATATTCCGAATCCGAATATACGCATCATCATGCTGACCGCAAATGCTGATGATGAAAGCCGCAAATTCTATCTTTCATGCGGTGTAGATGATTTTTTGGTCAAGCCCATTGATGATTCGCTGCTGCATCAAAGCATCGCGCGCGCCATCGAAAAAAGGCTTGCCGAAAATGCGCCCCTTCTTCCCCTTTTTCATCACGCCGAAGGGGGGCTTGATGCGATCTTTGGCGCGCCCGTCGCACCGCCGGATACGCACACGCTGCCGGCAAGCAGCGACCATGCAAGAGATGAGGAATATCGTACAAGCGATCTTCATACGCGCTTACGTATCGCCTTCCGTGAGAGCCTTGATGCACGGTTGACTGAACTTGAGGCCGCCTATGAAGGGCAGGATTTCGCGACCCTGGCAAATATCTTTCATGGTTTTAAAGGCAGTGCTGGCTATATCTGGCCCGGCGGCGCACTCCAGAATTCCAGCACCCTTCTGGAAAAGGCCGCAGACCAACGGGACTGGGCGCTCATCACTGAAAAAATGCCTGAGCTTCGCAATATGCTCAAGGATATCATGAAAGGAATTTCGCCATGAGAGCCCTGGTTGTCGATGACGACATCGTATCGCGCATGGCGCTGGCCGATCTCATGCGAAGCTTCATCGAATTGAAGGTCGTTGAAGCCGTGGATGGCCAGGATGCGTGGGAACAGATGGAAATGGGGCCGGCCCCCATGATCTGTTGTTGTGATGTGCAGATGCCTCGGCTTTCCGGAATTGATCTCCTGAAGCGCGTTCGGTCTTCCCCACGCTTCAGGGAGATTCCCTTCGTGCTGGTTACCGCCGCCGCTGACCTTGACACGGTGAAGCAGGCGGTCACGCTCGGGATCAGCCACTATATCGTCAAGCCATTTCACGCGCGGGAAGCCCGCGGTTCACTGCAAAAAATCCTGAATACCGCATGGGAGAGGATTGCCGAACCGCCATCAGCCACGCTGAACCGCCTGAATATCGCGCCGGACCAGCTTCTGACCTACCTCTATTCCTTGCGGGGCCAATGCGCGGCATTCGCGCGTGACCTCAGGCGGTCCAAGAGTGTTGAGGAAGTGCATGATCTAGTCGGGCGCATTAAGGGGCTTCATACCGGCTGCCTGACCCTGGGGCTGCATTATGCGGCTGATCTTGTAACACAGGTGCGCGACGATAACGCCGATATTGAGCGCATCGAGCAGGTCCTTATTGAAATTGAGATCGCTATTTCATCTCAGGAGGAAAGGGTGAAGGCGCGCCATAGCCTTGCAACCGGTGTTGCCATCAAGCGTAGCGCAGTCGGCGGCATTCCTTCCTGAAGGCGCTTGCTGCCGGCCAGGGGGCGCCATAGCTTCCCCTCAAGGCTAACGATGTGCTTGGGTATGCTTGCAGGAGCAAGCCATGCCAAACACCGAATCGCCCGGGCCTTCATCAGACCGCCATACGCAAACCGCCATGCTCGCCGAAAGGGCTGCGGTTTTGCTGCTGCTTGCGCTTTTGCTCTACGGCGTCATTCGTGTGCTGGAACCCTTCGGTCTGGCCATCGCTTTTGGCGGCTTTATTGCCATTGGTACCTGGCCCTTGCGTGAAGCGATGGTCCAACGCGGCATTCCGCGCGGCATCGCCGCAACCGTCATGCTGCTTCTGCTGGTCCTTTCGCTCGCCATCCCGGCGCTTGCGCTAACACCCGAATTGGGTGGCCAGATTGCGCATGCATCAAGGGTCGGGCGTGATCTCCTGGCGGGCCTGCCGGAAGCACCACCCGCGTGGCTTTCGGGGCTGCCCCTTATTGGGGGGGCAATCGGCAATTGGTGGCCACAATTGCTGCATATGCAGGGTGATTTTTCGCAATTGCTCGCCCCCTATGCCGGACGCATCACCAGCCTTTTGGTGGATATCGGGCAAGCGGCGGCGGCAAGCGTGGTCCAGATTCTCCTCGCCCTGATCGTGGCGACCGCCTTCTGGGCCAGCGGCGACAAGCTGGCGCATGAGGTAGATGACATTGCCGGGCGGCTGGCGGGGGAGACAGGCCGTAATGCGGTTGCATCAGCTGAAGGCGCGGTGCGTGGGGTCGCTTGGGGTATTGTCGGCACTGGCATTATCCAGGCAGCGCTCATGGCGCTTGGGCTTGCCCTTGCCGGTGTACCGGGCGTTGCGGTGATTTCCTTCCTGACGCTGATTTTCTCCATCAGCCAGGTGCTTGGGCCGCTGGTAGTCGTTGCCTGGCTTGGCGCGGCGGCGTGGCTTTATAGCGAGGCACAACTCGGCTGGGCGATCTTCATGGCGCTTTGGGGCCTCATCATCGTCTCAGGCAGTGACAACATCATCCGCCCCCTTCTTATTAAACGCAGCAGCGAAATGCCGCTTTCGCTCATTATCCTGGGCGTTTTTGGCGGGCTGATTGCCTTTGGCTTTCTGGGGCTTTTTATCGGCCCAGCGCTGCTTGCCGTGGCGCATGGGCTGTTGAAAGCCTGGCGCGGCAGTGCGGCCTGAAAGCCCAGGGCTGGCAAAGCCCGCATCCCAGGTTATGACGTAAATCATGAAATAGCAGGAGCGCCCAATGGCCACACGCAAGCATCGCATCGCCGTCATCCCAGGGGATGGCATTGGCAAGGAAACTACGCCCGAGGGGCTTCGCGTGCTGGATGCCGCGGCGCGGCGCTTCGGCTTTGACTTGGAACTCACGCATTACGATTGGTCCTGCGAAACCTACACCAAGACCGGCAAAATGATGCCGGATGATGGTATGGATCGGCTGAAGGACAGCGACAGCATCTTCCTGGGCGCCGTGGGCTGGCCTGGCGTGCCGGATCATGTCTCGCTCTGGGGTTTGCTCATCCCCATCCGGCGCGGCTTTGACCAATATGTGAATCTGCGCCCTTGCCGGCTGCTGCCGGGGGCGACCACGCCGCTTGCCAATCGTGGCCCCAAGGATATTGATTTCATTGTGGTGCGCGAGAATACGGAAGGCGAGTATTCTTCAAGCGGCGGGCGCATGTTTGTGGGGACAGACCGCGAATTCGTCTCCCAAGAAAGCGTCTTTACGCGTATCGGTGTGGACCGCGTGCTGCGTTACGCCTTTGAATTGGCCAAGACCAGGGCGCGCAAGAAGGTGACCAGTGCCACGAAATCCAATGGCATCACCTTCACCATGCCCTATTGGGATGAACGCTTTGCCGAAATGGCGAAGAATTATCCGGGCATCACAACGGACCAATTCCATATTGATATCCTCTGCGCCCATTTCGTGCAGCATCCGGACTGGTTTGATGTGGTGGTGGGGTCCAATCTGTTCGGTGATATTCTATCGGATCTTGGGCCGGCGGTGGCGGGTTCCATTGGCATTGCCGCCAGCGCCAATATCAATCCGGAAAAGCGCTTCCCTTCCATGTTCGAACCCGTCCACGGCAGCGCGCCGGATATTGCGGGCAAATTCATCTGCAACCCGATCGGTCAGATCTGGTCGGGTGCGATTATGCTGGAACACCTCGGCGAGAAAGAGGCGGCCGATGCGATCCTGGCGGTGATTGAAAAGCTGCTGGCGGAAGGTGGCCCGCGCACGCGCGATATGGGCGGGCAGGCCGGGACTGAGGATGTTGGCCGCGCCATCGCTGAAGCCGTAGCAAAGTTCTGATCAGCTCAAAAAAAATAGGGCTCGCCGGATCACACTGGCGAGCCCTTTTTCTTTGGGTAAAACGCGACGGAAGCGCTTAGCGCTCCAGGCACATGGCAACACCCATGCCGCCGCCGATGCAAAGTGTCGCCAGCGCCTTCTTCGCGCCGCGCTTTTGCATCTCAAACAACAGGGTCGTCAGCACGCGGGCACCGGAAGCACCAATCGGGTGGCCAATCGCAATCGCGCCGCCATTCACATTCACCTTGCTGGTATCCCAGCCAAGATCCTTATTCACGGCAATGGCCTGCGCGGCGAAGGCCTCATTGGCTTCGATCAGGTCAAGATCATCAATCTTCCAGCCCGCCTTGGCCAAAGCCTTGCGCGATGCCGGGATGGGCCCCGTGCCCATGATGGAAGGGTCAACGCCCGCTGTCGCCCAGGACACAATGCGCGCCAGCGGCGTGATGCCGCGCTTGGCGGCTTCGGCCGCCGTCATCACCACCACCGCCGCCGCACCATCATTGATGCCGGAAGCATTGCCGGCGGTGACAGACCCATCCTTCGCGAAGGCTGGGCGGAGCTTGCCGAGGATTTCCATCGTCGTATCCGGCTTCGGGTATTCATCGCTGGAAACCACCACATCGCCCTTGCGGCCCTTCACCGTGACCGGCGTGATTTCATCCGCAAAACGGCCCGCCGCCATGGCCTCGCCAGCCTTGCGCTGCGAATTGAAGGCAAACTGATCCTGTTCATCGCGCGTGATCTGGAAGGCGCGGGCAACGTTTTCCGCCGTATTGCCCATGTGATAGCCATGGAAGGCATCCATCAGCCCATCGCGCAGCATGGTATCCATCAGGGAAAGATCGCCCATCTTCTGCCCGGCGCGCAGCTGCTGTGCATGCGGCGCCTGGGTCATGCTTTCCTGACCGCCTGCCACCACAATGCGCGCATCACCAGTCGCAATCTGCTGCGCAGCCAAGGCAACCGCGCGCAAGCCTGATCCGCAAAGCTGATTGATGCCAAAGGCCGTATGTTCCACCGGAATGCCGGCATTCACGGAAGCCTGACGCGCTGGGTTCTGCCCGGCGCCGGCGGCCAGGATCTGGCCCAGGATCACTTCGTCCACTTCCGCGCCTTCAATGCGCGCGCGTTCCATGGCGGCCTTGATGGCAACAGTGCCCAGCGCATGCGCGGATAAGGAGGCGAAAGCCCCGTTGAAGGCGCCAACCGGGGTGCGGGCAGCGGATGCGATCACGATTTCGGTCATGGGGGGATATCCTTCCTGAAGAAGTGGGGGTTGCAAGCCGAAAATTTCATTTATCTGGATGACGGAATCACTACCTTAATTGGGGCACAGCTTCCACCGCTTTGCGCTGCCAAGACTATCCTTCATCAAATTTTATCACAAACCGCGCAACCAGTCGCGCAAGGGCTGCCACAGCGCTGTTTCGGCAGCAATGCCGGCGACCATGCCAATATGCCCCGCCGGCGCCATATGCAGCTTGACGTGACGCAAGCGCTCGGTCAGCGCAAGGGCAGAAGCCGGGGGCACAATGCGGTCCCGATGCGGAATGGCGGCAAAGGCCGGGCCCTGCCAAAGGGCGGGGTCCACCACCTGCCCGGCCACGCGCCAGGCCAGCCCCGCCGGTTCATTCCGCCCATACCAGTCGCCAATACATTGCCGCGCCACCGGGGCGGCCAGCGGTACGCCATCATTCAGCCAATCCTCCAGCGCCACAAAGCGCCGCGCAGCAGCGGATGCCTGGTCAAGCCGGCCAAAACCGCGGAATTTCTCAGCAATGCCAAAGGGATCAAGGCTCGCGAATAGCGTTTGCAGCACATCCACCGGCAAGGCGCCGGTTGGTTCCATCAGCGCTTCCAGCCCGGGCAAAGCGCCGGCCGCAGCGCGGGCGCGCGCCCCCCCTTCCGGCCCGGCATGAAAATCCCAAGGCGTCGCCAGTAGTGCCAAGCCGCGCACCAAATCAGGTCGGCGCAACGCGAGCGCCAGGCCAAGCAAGCCCCCCATGCAATAACCGGCCAGGATGACCGGGCCGGGGGCGGCCATCAACGCCCGTTCCAGCCGCCCGGCGATGTAATCGGTCAGGGAGAAGTGGCGTTCAGCCTCTCCCGGCCAGCCCCAATCAAGCAAAAGCGTGCGAAACCCCTGCCCCGGCAGCCAACGCAGCAGGGAGGCTTCCGGCATTAAATCAAGCACATAGGCGCGGTTGACCAGGGAAGGCACAAAGACCACTACAGGTCCCTGCCCGCCATAATCCAGCAATTTGCTGTCTTCTTCGGCCCAAATCGCCGGCACCGGCGCGGCCTCGCGCTGGAAGGGATGGCGGCGATAGGCAGCGAGCCCGGCCACCAACGCCCGATCCGCGCGTAGTAGCCGGTTCAGAACCGCGCCGCGAAAGGCCTCAGGCGCGTGGCCGGCGCTGGCGAGGGCGGCGCTGATTCGCGCTGCCTCCGCCTGCCCCGCTTTCGAGATCGGCCAGGCGCCGTTCCAGGGTGGCAATCCGTTCGGCCATGGCATCCCGGGCAGCGCCCCCGCCGCCGCCATGGCCCGTATCCCCGCCAGCCCCAGATGGAGCGGCAGTGGGCGCGGGCCGCGGCGGCGCAGCGGCGCTGTCATGCGCCGGCGCCGCGCCAGGGTTGAAGGGCTTGGTGAAATGCGCGGCAGCGCGCAGCCAAGAAGCGCCCAAAGTGGCAAAAGCCGCCCATCGTTCCGCAAGTTCCGGATCGGCGGCAAGTCCGGCCACCTCGCTCTGCCAGAGCGTGATCCAGTCTTCCGCCAATCGGTCGAGATCCTCGGGCCCAGCCATGGGGTGCCTTTATAACGGCATCAGCCCCCGCCGGATATAACCCGGACGCCACGTTCTTGCGCCGCAACAGGCTTTCGCATTGCGGCGTGAACCATGCTAAGTTCATCGCATAACCGAATAAGCTGAGGCAAGCTACCATGTCGGGTCGTGAATCCCCCCAAGCCAGTGAGCAGAAGGCCCTGCCCCCAGTTGTTGTCAAGAAATACGCGAATCGGCGGCTCTACAACACTGAAACCTCATCCTATGTCACTTTGGATGATCTGGCCGCCATGGTGCGGGATGGGCGGGATTTCGTGGTTTATGACGCCAAGTCGGGCGAGGATATCACCCGCAGCGTGCTGACCCAGATTATTGTGGAACAGGAAGGCAAGGGGCAGAACATGCTGCCCACCACCGTGCTCAGGCAATTGATCGGGCTTTATGGCGATAATCTGCAATCGCTGGTGCCGCGCTATCTGGAAGCAGCCATGGCATCCTTCACCCAGCAGCAGGAACAGATGCGCGATACGCTGAACAAGACCATGGGCGGCTTCATACCCTTCCCGGGTAGCGTTCCCAATCTGCAGGAAGTGGGCAAGCAGAATATCGCGATGATGGAACGCGCGATGAGCCTGTTCACACCTTTCGCGCGACGCGAGGAAAACGCAGCGAGTGATGAAACCGATGCGTTAAAAAAGGAAATTGAGACACTGCGCAGCGAATTGGCGTCGCTAAAATCACGCATGCGTGGCTGACGGCGTTGCATTTTTTAGCCACGCATTCACCGCTTGATCATCAATATTCCGCATAATCCGAAGCCTGTGTGGGGCATGATGCCCCGCTGAGGAATCGGGTTTATGGACAGCATCGTCGAAATTGAAGACACTTATCGGCAGGTGGGAACGGGTATTGCTGAAGTTGTCTCCACCCAAAGGGCAAATACTGCCGATAAGCATGTGGGCGCGCGCATTCGCGAAAGGCGCACCATGCTTGGACTTTCACAGCAGCAATTGGCCAAGATGATCGGCGTTACCTATCAGCAGGCGCATAAGTATGAACGCGGGCTGAACCGCATTTCCGCGGGCCGGCTTTACGGCATTGCCCAGGTGCTGGGGGTCCCGATTTCCTGGTTCTTCGAAGGGCTGAAATCCGAAAGCATGGATCCTTCCATGTCTCAGCGCCAGCGCATGTGCCTGGAACTCGCGCGCAATTTCGCGCTGATTGACAATGATAAGCACCAGGAAGCACTTAGCCAGATGGCGCGCGCCCTGGCCGCCCAGGCGCAGGCTGTGGCGCGGAGCGGTGTGGCGGGCGAATAAGCGCAACTACGCGAACGGGGGGGGCGGGCTGATTCCATAAACGCCCGATCCCGGCTAGCTTCAGCCGATGGACGAATCCCGGCCGGATAACACTCCCGAATATGGCGTCGCCGATCTGGCCGGCGCCATTCGCCGCACGCTGGAAGGCGCTTTCGGGCGGCTTCGCCTGCGCGGTGAAATCACAGAAATGAAGCGCTATCCTTCAGGGCATATCTATTTGTCGCTCAAGGATCAGGACGCGAAGATAGAAGCCGTGATCTGGAAAGGCTCGGTGCGCAATATCGGCACCATGCCAGAAAACGGCGTGGAGATGATCGCGACGGGCCGCATTTCCACCTATGCGGATCGGTCAAAATACCAGCTGGTGATTGAAAGGCTGGAATATGCCGGCGAAGGCGCCTTGCTTGCGCGCATTGAAGCCTTGCGCAAACGGCTGCTGGAAGAAGGGCTATTCGACGAAAGCCGCAAGCGCCCCCTGCCCCTTTTGCCGCGCGTGATTGGCGTGATCACCAGCGAAAAAGGCGCAGTCATTCAGGATATTCGCACCACCATCGCGCGCCGCTTTCCGCGCCATATCCTGCTATGGCCGGTCGCGGTGCAGGGCCAGGGCGCGGCGGAACAGATTGCCGCCGCCATCAGGGGATTTTCCGCCCTGCCTGAGGGTGGCGCCGTGCCGCGCCCCGATGTGCTGATTGTGGCGCGCGGCGGCGGCAGCCTGGAAGACCTTATGGCCTTCAATGAGGAAATCGTCATTCGCGCCGCAGCCGAAAGCACGATTCCGCTGATTTCCGCGGTTGGGCATGAAACCGATACCACGCTGATTGATTTCGCCTCTGACCGTCGTGCACCCACGCCCACTGCCGCCGCTGAGCTTGCCGTACCAGCCCGGGCGGAGGTTGCCGCTGCCCTGATGCAAACCGGTGCGCGGCTGGGTCAGGCGGCTTCTGGCCTGGTGAATGGCGCGCGGCTTCGGCTGCTGCGCGCCGAACGCGGCCTGCCGGATGTGCCGGCACGCCTCGCGCAATCACGCCAGCGCCTGGATGATTGGGGCGAAAGACTGCCGCGCGCCGTATCGGCTGGCCTTGCCGCGCGCGCGCAAAGGCTTGGTGCGATCCGCATCCCCCATCCACGAGAAGGCATTCTGGCGCGGCGCGCGGCGCTGGAAGCGCTCGGCTTGCGGCTTGGCAGCGCTTGGGCACGCCGGCGGGATGGCTTCGGCGCCTCCCCTGGGCTGGCACGGCTTTCTCCCGCCCCGGTGCTGGCTATGCTGCGCCAGCGCCAGGCCGTGCTGGAAGGGCTTTCCGCGCGGTTGGAGAGTGCTTCCTATACCTCGGTTCTCGCGCGCGGCTTTGCCCTGGTGCGCGATGCCAAGGGTGCGCCGGTGGTGGCGGCAGGCGCTGTCTCCCCCGGACAAGGCTTGCGCCTGACCTTTGCTGATGGCGAAGTGGGCGTGAATGTTGATGGTTCGCGCCAAGGACGCCTGTTATGATGCTGCATCTACCCCGCCGCCTGCTATTCGCCGCACCCGCCTTGCTGCTGGCCACGCCAGTGCGGGCGGTGACCCTCAATGAAGCGGCCCTGACCCAGGGCGGGTTTGTGCTGGGGCGTGCCGCGCCGGGAACTCGGCTGGCGGTGGATGGCCGCGCGGTCAGGGTGTCGCCAGCGGGGGATTTCGCCTTTGGCTTTGGGCGCGACCATGCGGCCCAAGCGCGACTGGTAATCACGCCCCCCTCAGGTGCTGCGGAAACCCGCGTTTTGAACATCGCCAAGCGGGCATGGCCAACCGAGAGCATTTCCGGCCTGCCACCCGCGCAGGTGACGCCAGATGCCGAAACCCTGACCCGCATTGCCCGAGAAAGGGAAAAACTGGCCGCGATCCGCGCGCTGGAAACCAACCTGACCGGCTTTGCCGAGGGTTTTATCCGCCCCGCCCCGGGGCGGATTTCGGGCGTTTTCGGCAGCCAGAGGATCCTGAATGGCCAGCCGCGCCAGCCCCATTACGGGCTGGATTTCGCCGCGCCGACCGGTACGCCGGTGCTGGCTTGCGCCGCTGGGCGGGTGACCTTGGCCGATGAATTCCATTTCTTTGGCAAATTGATCGTGCTGGATCATGGGCACGGGGTGAATTCGCTCTACGCCCATTTGTCCGAGGTATCGGTGCGGGAGGGTGAGACCATCGCCAAGGCCCAAAGGATCGGCGCCATCGGCATGACCGGGCGCGTGACGGGGCCGCATTTGCATTTCAGCCTGTCCTGGTTCCTGCAATGGCTGGACCCTCAGCCGGTGGTGCTGCCAGCCTGACCGCCCTGCAAAAGCGAGGCTTTGGTTGCGCCGGGCGGGGCTGACCGGCATATTGGGACCTATCTCCCTTTTAGTCTCAAGGTTTTGAAGAATGCAGGGCCTGCCGCAAATCATCAGCCTCGTGCCGCAGACCGGACTGCAATTCATTGACATTCGGTTCAACCTGGACCGTCTGCCGCGCGCGCCGCGTTCCTTCTGGGAACAGCCGCTGCCGCCAGGTGCTGAGCCGGCGAGTGCGGGCCTGGTCAATCTGCGCCGTCTGACGGAAAGCGGCGAAGGCGCGCTTCTGGACCCAATCAGTGGCCGCAGCCCGCCCGATGAGGAAATCTATCAGGTGGGGCGTGGCCAGGCGCTGGAATTCATTCTGGGGCGTTGGATACCGCTGCCCTTTTTCCGCGTGGCCGCCGTGGGGGCCTCGGGCCAGGAAGTCTATGACAAGGGGCCGACCAATTGGGCGCGGCTGCGCATTTCCGCACTTTCGGCACCCGATGAGGAAGGCAATACGCATCACGCTGTGCTTGGCTTTGATACGGCTTTGCGTGCGCGCGAAGAAGGCCGCCCCTATACCGCGATTTCACCGACGGACAGCGAACGCGCCGGCGAATTCACCTTTGTGTCTGACCGGGAACAGACAAGCTGGTTCATGAATGAACCCTGGCTGATCCAGTGGCTTGAGGAAATCTTGCAGGACATGCGCGCCGCAAGTGGCCGGCGCCCGCGCCCTGAGGATGAGCAACGCGCTTGCGAACATTGGGCGCGCTATATCACGCTTTTGGAATTGCTGACCGAAGCGCGCATCCTGCCGCGGGTGAAGCTGGTGGATGTGGTTTCCAACAGCAAATCCTATGAACCGATCAATGTTGATCTGGTGCTGGATATCGGCAATGCGCGCACCTGCGGCATTTTGGTGGAAGATGAACGCGACAGCCGGCTGAACCTGAACAATAGCTACCCCCTGAAGCTGCGTGATTTAAGCGCGCCGGAATTGGGCTACGCCTTCCCCTTTGAAAGCCGTGTGGAATTCGCGCGTGCGAGTTTCGGCAAGGATGCACTCAGCCGCCGGTCCGGGCGTGGCAATGCCTTTCAATGGCTGAGCCCAGTGCGCATCGGCCCGGAGGCTGTGCGGCTTTCTGCCGCGGCGCGCGGCAATGATGGGGCCACGGGCTTGTCTTCACCCAAGCGCTATCTTTGGGATGAAAGACCGACAACGCAGGTTTGGCGCTTCAATGGCATGGCCGCTGATGGCGTGACGACGGAACCACCGGTGAGTGGCAGCTTCATGGCCTGGGTCACGGAAGAAGGCGAAGTGCTGCGCGCCAAGCCGCGTGGTCGTGGCGGCGCACCGCGCCAACCCGCTGTGCGCGCGCGTTTCAGCCGTTCATCGCTGATGAGTTTTCTACTCGCAGAAATTCTGTTGCAGGCCCTGTCGCAAATCAATTCGGTGGAAACCCGCTATGCGCGGAGCTTTCCCGATGTGCCACGCCGGCTGCGGCGCATTTTGCTGACCATGCCGCCGGCCATGGCGCTGGCAGAACAGCGGATTTTCCGCCATCGCGCTGAAGCAGCGGTGCGCCTTGCCTGGGATATGATGGGCTGGGGCAATCCCACGCCCGGCGCCGCGGCACCACCGCCGGAACCGCGCATCATCGCCAACCTTGATGAGGCGACGGCGACGCAATTGGTGTTTCTGTATACCGAAGCAAGCCAGCGCTTGCGTGGTGACCCCGCCAGCTTCTTCGCACTCACCGGGCGTGCGCGGGAAGGCTATGGCAAATCGCCTTCACTCCGCGTGGCCAGCATTGATATCGGCGGCGGCACGACGGATTTGATGATCTGCACCTATTCCGCCGAAGCCGGGCAGGAAATTGAACCGCATCAGAATTTCCGCGAAGGCTTTCGCATTGCGGGCGATGAGGTGTTGCAGGAGGTGATCCAAAGCATCGTCCTGCCGCAGCTTGAAGAAAGCCTGCGCCAAGCTGGTGCGCGTGATCCCAAGGCGTTGCTCCGCGAAGTGCTGGGCGGGGATCGCGGGGCGCAAAGCGAATTGGAACGGCATTTGCGCCGGCAATTCGTGGCTCAAGTGCTGGAACCAACCGGGCTTGCAATTTTGCATGGCTACGAAAAGATAGATGAACGCGCAACTGGCGAATTCCTGCGCGAAAAACTCAGCACCATTCTGCATGGGCGCGATGTAGCCGCACCTTTGCGCTATTTTGAACAACAGGCGGCGCGCGCCGGTGCTGCCGGGTATCATTTGCTGGAAGCGGAAATGGCGGCTGCGGCGGGCAGTGTGGATGCGATTGTGCAGGCCGCACTTGGCCAGGTAATCGCTGATCTTTGCGAAGTGGTCTATGCCTTTGATTGTGATTGGCTGCTGTTATCCGGCAGGCCATCCAGGCTGCGGGCTATTTTCAATATGGTGCTGGCCAAGATGCCCGTGCCACCGCATCGCATTGTGGGCATGCATCGCTATCGCGCCGGCAGCTGGTACCCCTTCCGCGATTCCGCCGGGCGCGTGGATGATCCGAAAACCACGGCGGCGGTGGGTGCCATGCTTTGCGCCGTGGCAGAAGGAAGGTTGGAAAGCTTCCTGATGCGCACCAGCAGGCTTGCCATGCGCTCGACTGCCAAATACCTCGGGCGGATGGAGATTTCGGGGCAAATCCTGCGGCAGAATGTGCTGCTGCGGGACCCGGATGCGGCGCTATCCAAGGCGCCAGGTGCGTCGCAGGATGTGAAATTCAGCATGGAATTCCGCGCCCCGGTCTTTCTTGGCTTTCGCCAATTGGATTTGGAACGCTGGACTGCGAGCCGGTTATATATTCTGGAATATGCCAATCCCGATAACGTGCCGCGGCTGAAACTGCCGCTGAAGCTTTCCATCCAGCGCGCGGAAATAGACCCTGAAAGCGCGGATGCGGAGGAATTGCGGGAGGATTTCACCATAGACGAAATCCTGGATGCCGAGGGCGATCCACAACATCGCGGCATTGTGCGCCTGCGCCTGCAAACCGAACGCAGTGAAGCGGGTTACTGGCGCGATACCGGCGCGCTTTCGGTGCCGTGAGGAACAGGTCATGACAACACCGAATGCCGAAAACGAAGCCCTTGCCCAGCGCTGCGATACGGTTGCCGATACCGCGCAGGGCGCCATTGAATGGCTTTCTCAGGCGAATGATCTGGTGCGCGAAGAAGGCCCGGCGCTTGCGCGGGATTTCCGGCGCGACGGGCTGCGCGCACGCAAGCTTGCGAATGCAGCGCGCCGGCCCATGTGCGTTTCCGTCTTTGGCCCAAGCCAACAGGGGAAAAGCTATCTGATCGCATCATTGGCGCGGAAGGAAGGCAAGCCCACTACCATCCGCTTTGGGGAGGAACTCCGCGGTTTCAACCGCGACATCAACCCGGATGGCGGCAAGGAATCAACCGGGCTTGTCACGCGCTTCACCACGCGCCCAGTGACTGGCTTGCCCGGCATGCCCGTGGTCTGCCGCATGCTGTCCGAAACGGACATCGTGAAAATCATGGCCAATGCCTTCATGGAGGATTTCGACCGTGACACGGTGCTGCCGCTAGAAGGCACTGTGATCGAAGCCAGTATCGCGAAGCTGCGTACCAAGGCGGCGCCGGCCCCTGTGGGGCGGCTGAATGAAGATGATATCTATGATTTGTTCGAGTATTTTGAACGCTACTTCCTGAACCATCCAACCCATCTGGCGCTGAAGCCCGGCGCCTGGCGCGAAATCGAAAGCCTGGCCCCGCGCCTTGCGATTGCGGATCGGGTGGAGCTTTACGGGCTGCTTTGGAACAATACGCCGACCATGACGGCAACGGCGTTGAAATTGATTCAGGCGCTGGCGCAGCTCGATTTTCCGGAAGAAGCCTGCTGCCCCATGCTGGCGGTAGAGCCCAAGGCGCAGAGCATCATTGATGTGGAGACCATGTCGCATCTGGGCAGGGGCGATGGTGACCCCGTGCCGGTTGCAACGCGTGCGGGGCGCCGCACAGAATTGCCACGCGCGGTGCTGACTGCGGTTGTCGCCGAATTGCAGTTGCAATTGGAAGACAAGCCCTTCGACTTCTTCGACTATACTGATTTGTTAGATTTCCCCGGTGCGCGCGGGCGCGAGAAATACAACGCGGCAAAGGCCGAGGAAGTGGCGCAGAGCGATCTTTTCATGCTGCTTCGGCGCGGCAAGGTTGCCTATTTATATCAGCGCTACCTCGCGGAACAGGAATTGACTTCCATGTTGCTCTGCCTCAAGCACAGCAATCAGGAAGTGCGTACTGTGCCCGCCATGGTACGCAACTGGATTGACAGCACGCATGGCGCCACGCCAGAGGCACGAAAGGGCCAGGATGTCGCCTTGTTCCTGGTGCTGACTATGTTCGACATGGAATTCGAGATCAAAGGCGGCGCTGAAGACAATGTGGAGCGTTGGTCCACCAGGTTGAAGACGACGATTTTCGAATTCCTGGGCCTTGGCCATGATTGGCCATCAGAATGGGTGCCGGGGCAGCCCTTCAACAATAGTTTCTGGCTGCGCAACCCCGAAGTGCTGAACAAGGGACTTTTGGATTACGACGACAAGGGCCGCGAAATTGGCTTTCGCGATATGGAGCGCGTGGGGCGGCTGAAGGCGAATTTCCTCGCCAATCCGGATGTACAAAGGCACTTCGCCAATCCGGAACGCGCCTGGGAAGCGGGCATGGCGTTGAATGATGGCGGCATTGGCTATCTTTCCGAAAAGCTCC
>CAMCZJ010000007.1 GCA_945886995.1 Asaia bogorensis | reverse complement strand
GCGTCTGATCCGCAGAGGCCGCAGGCCGGTGCGGTGAATCAGCCGCTCAGATAAGCGTCTGATCCGCAGAGGCCGCAGGCCGGCGCGGTGAATCAGCCGCTGCAAGAAATACGGCCCAAGCCGAAACCCGTCTGCGTGCCAAGCGCCTTGGGAATGATCTGGCCGTTCCGGAAAGCGCGTTTGTGTCAGCGCCGGCATGGAACGCATGACCGGAACGCGTGGCGCCGCGCAGCGGCCATCTGCCAGTGAAAGGCACCGCTGCAAGATGATTGCATCCAGCCCTGCGATCGGGGATGATTTCACCAAATAGCAAGGGGAAACACCATGACCGCTTGGCCTAATGCCGCCCGACCGGGGGAACCCGCCGATACCGTCCGCCCCTGGCATTGGTTGGCACGTCTGGATGATGGCGGGCAGGCGCCCGTTCCCATGGGCTGGAACGCCGCCGCACGGCAATGGCTTTCCTGGGATGGCAGCGCGCTGGCGCCAAGTGAGGCAGCGCGGCGCTTTCACTATCTGGGCCCGGCGCTGACACCAGCGGAAGTGGCGGCTGAAGCAGTTCAATGGGCACCGACTGAAACAACGCCACCGCAACCGGCCGATATGGTGCCGCGCCGTGATGCCATTCGCAATCATTTGCTGATTTTTGTGGGCAGCGTGGTCGCCACCCTGTTTGTGGCGGAAAAGATCGTCCAGTGGCGCGGGCAATAGCGGGCGCTTATTTCAAGACCTTAAGCGCCTGGTTGATCCTTGCGATCACGTTATCCCAATCACCTGGTTTTTGCTGACGGAAAAGGCGCATGCTGGGGTACCAGGGTGAATCCTCCCGCCTCAACAGCCAGCCGAAATTGGCGAAAAAGGGCAGCATCACCCAAACAGGCTTGCCCAGCGCGCCGGCCAGATGCGCCACTGATGTACACACCGTCACCACCAGATCAAGCGCCGAAATAAGTGCCGCTGTATCGGCAAAATCGCCAAGTTTGGCGGTTGGGTCGAAAATGCCGGAAGCCTCAAGCGCTGGGCGGTCACTGCCGCGCGGATCCTTTTGCAGCGAAACCCAGACATCACCTGACTGCAATAGCGGCGTAAGCTTCGCCAGGGGAATGGAACGCACCGGATCATTATCTTGCAGGGTGCTGCCGCTCCAGACCAGGCCGATGCGCCGGCGCCCAGCGGGCAGGCGTTGCGCCCAGGCTTGAGCCTCCTCAGCCGGCGCCTTCAGATAGCCCTCTGGCCAGGCGGGAATGGTTTCAAGCTTGGTATTGAAGGCGAGTGGCAGGCTGAGTAAGGGGCAGTGCAAATCGAATTCGGTCGGTGCCTCATCCATGCCGATCACCCAAATGCGCCGGTCGAAACTGGCGAATAGGCGGCGCAGAGGATCATGAACAGACATAATGACCTTGGCGCCTTGATCGGCGGCAAGCATGGCATAGCGCGAGAACTGGATCGTATCACCAAGCCCCTGCTCATAGTAAAGGAACAGCCGCTGATCTTTGATCGGCTCATTGCCTAACCAAAGCGGCTTTGGGTATCTTCGTGCTGATGGGGTTTTTTGACTTAGGTTACGATATTCGTGCCCGCACCACCCTTCTTCAAAATGCCCAAGCGTTAGCAGTGCAAGGGCACGATTGTAGTGAGCATGGGAATGGTCAGGCTTCAATTTGATCGCCTTATCGTAAAAGACGATAGCCTCCCGCAGGCGATTGAGAGATGCCAGAATCCAACCATGATTGACATGGGTGATGGGGTCATCAAGCGCGATGCCGCGTGAAGCTGCCGATAGCTGAAGGGCGCGTTCCGGTTGACCAATGAAGACCAGGATTTTGCTGCGCCAAGTATGACCTTGGAGTGATTGCGGATTGGCCGCCAGCAATTCCTCCGCGCTGGCCAATGCTTCGTCCAGTTTTCGGGCAGTGAGCAGCGCATCAATACGGCAAAGCAGGGCAACCTCATGACCGGGCTGAAGCTGCAACGCTTTCTCAACGAAGGGAGAGATCTCCGAGTGTCGCTTGAGGTTGCAGAGTATGCCGGCAATATTGCCGTAATGGACCGCCTGATCGGGTGCAAGCTCCAAAGCCTTTTCATGGGCGCAGAGCGCTTCTTCAAGCCGGCCTATAACTTCTAAGGTCACGCCCAGATGACTATAGGTTGCTGGGTCGTCGGGCTGCAATTCAAGTGTGCGGCGAAAGGCCATGACGGCTTCATCCAAGCGCTTCAGTTTCACCAATACTTGGCCGCGGCAAAATTCACTGCTGCTGGATTCTGGGTCTAGCGCCAGGGCGCCTTCCAGGACCTGCAGCGCATCTTGCAAGCGCCCCGCCCGCATGAGGGCGAGGCCAAGATCGCCTTGTGCGGCCGCGTCCTTGCCGTTGATGGCAACGGCACGTTGCAGGCAGGCAACACTTTCTTCATGGCGCCCCGCATGCAACGCGGCTAAGCCGGCAAGATGCTGGGCATCAAAATACAGGGGATCGCTTTCGGGGATACTGAGGCATAACGCCTCGGCCGCGGTAGCTTCGCCTTGCCTGAACAGGGCAACCGCTTCGGTAAAGGCGGTTTGGTCCTGACTTGCCTGCGTCTTCATGCGGCAGTGCCTCCATTCGCAATTGGTTGGCCCATATGATTCTTCATGGACAACAACGCGTATACGGCTGCGGTCACTGCGTCAGCAGATCTGCAGCAAGCACCGCATTCAACCGGGCAACAACGTCTTCCCAGTCGCCTGGACGCCGCTGCCGAAACAAACGCATGCTGGGGTACCAGGGTGAATCCTCCCGCCTCAACAGCCAGCGGAAATCGGGTGAAAAAGGCAGCATCACCCAAACAGGCTTGCCGAGTGCGCCGGCCAGATGCGCCACTGATGTATCCACCGTAATCACCAGATCAAGCGCAGAAATCAGTGCGGCTGTATCGGCAAAATCGCCAAGCTCGGCGGTTGGGTCGAAAATGCCGGAAGCCTCAAGCGCTGGGCGGTCACTGTCGCGCGGACCTTTTTGCAGCGAAACCCAGACATCACCTGAATGAAACAGCGGCGTAAGCTTCGCCAGGGGAATGGAACGCAGCGCGTCATTATGGTGCAGGGTGCTGCCACTCCAGGCGAGACCGATGCGCCGGCGCCCGGCGGGCAGGCGTTGCGCCCAGGCTGCAACTTCCTCAGCCGGCGCCTTCAGATAGCCCTCTGGCCAGGCGGGAATGGTTTCAAGCTTGGTACCGAAGGCGAGTGGCAGGCTGAGTAAGGGGCAATGCAAATCGAATTCGGTGGGGTCTTCTTTCTGGCCGATCACCTTAATGCGCGGATCGAAATCCTTGAACAGACGGCGCAGCGGATCGTGAACAGCTAGAACCACCTTGGCACCTTGCTCGGCCGCCAGCAGCGCATAGCGCGAGAATTGGATAGAATCACCAAGCCCCTGCTCATAGTAAAGGAATAGCCGCCGATCCTTGATCGGTTCCTTGCCCCACCAAAGCGGCTTTGAGTATTTTTGTACTGCCAGTGTAGGTTCTCGTAGATTGCGATGTTCGTATTCAAGCCAGCCTTCTTCAAGATGCCCAAGCGTTAGCATTGCAAAGGCACGATTGTAGCGAGCATCGGTATCGTCAGGCTTCAACTTGATCGCCTTATCGTAACAGACGATAGCCTCCCGCAGGCGATTGAGAGACCCCAGAATCCAACCGTGATTGACATGGTTGGTCGGGTTATCAAGCGCGATGCCGCGAGAAGCTGCCGATAGTTGAAGGGCGCGTTCCGGTTGACCCATGAAGACCAGGATCTTACTGCGCCAGAGATGGCCTTGGAATGATTGCGGATTGGCCGCAAGCAATTCCTCCACGTTCGCCATTGCTTCGGTCAGTTTACCGAAAGCAATCAGCGCAGCCGTATGACTGATCAGGGCAGACTCATGCCTGGGCTGAAGCTGCAAGGCTTTCTCGACGTAGGGAAAAACCTTCTCATATCGCCTAAGTTGGCAGAGCGTTCCGGCAACATCGGCGTAACTGTTGGGCGAATCCGGTTGCAGCTCCAGCGCCTTTTCATAGGCGCTGAGCGCTTCCTCATGCCGACCAACAGAGATCAACATCCAGCCGAGATTCTGATGTACGGTCACATCATCGGGTTGCAATTCAATACTGCGGCGAATGGCCGTGATGGCTTCATCCTTGCGCTTCAGTTGCACCAGCACTCGGGCGCGGTGAAGTTCGTTCGTGGCGGATTGTGGGTCCAGCGTCAGTGCGCCTTCAAAGCTTTTCAGCGCATCCTGAAGACGCCCTGCTTGCATCAGCGCGAGGCCCAGATTGCTTTGCGCGGCCGCGTCCTTGCTGTTGATGGCGATGGCGCGCTGCAGGCGGGTAATGCTTTCTTCATGGCGCCCTGCTTGCAGCGCGACCAAACCGGCAAGGTGTAGTGCACCAAAATGCCGTGGTTCGCGCCGAAGCATGGCAAGGCATATGGCCTCTGCCGCCGCAACATCACCGCGCTGAAGCAAGGTAACCGCTTCGGCAAACTGGGCTTGTTGTTGGTTTGCGCGCGGCTTCATGCGGTGGCGGCGCTGATCGCGCGTGAAGCGTGGGGGTGGATCATGGAATTCTGTGTGGAAGGCTGTAGGGGAAGAACCATCAGAAAGCGCATTGCCTTGCAAAGCCATTCGCCCTGCAGTGCGGTTCGCCAGGCTGCTTCTGCGCCAGTGACGTTTCTGCGTGCTTCGCGTTTGTATGGTTGCGGCATGCTGCCCTTCAAAGGCTTTCTTCAAGGCAAGGTTTGGCCTTCACGTGACTTGGGCCCTGGTCTGTAGCGCTGCCTTGATTTGTGAAACAACACTCCCCCAATCCCCGGGTCGTTGCTGTCTGAATAGGCGCATACCGGGATACCAAGGTGAATCTTCCCGATCGAGAAGCCAGCGGAAATCAGGTGAGTAGGGCAACATGACCCAACAGGGCTTGCCCAAGGCGCCAGCCAGATGCGCCACTGATGTATCTACCGCAATCACCAGATCAAGCGCTGAGATCAGCGCCGCTGTATCGGCAAAATCCTTCAATTCTGCGCTGGGGTCCAGAAAGCCAAAGGCTTGAAGCATTGGGCGGTCTGATTCCTTGACGTCCTTCTGCAGGGAAACCCAGGCGTCATCTGGCTGCACAAGGCTCTGAAGCTGCGCGAGTGGCAGAGAGCGAATTTCATCGTTGGGATGGATTGGGCTCCCGCTCCAGACCACGCCGATGCGGCGGCGCTTTTGCGGAAGCTTCTCCTGCCAGGCGGTTGTATTCTGGGCGGGCACTTTAAGGTACCCATCCGGTAAGCTCGGAATTGTTTCAAGGCTTGTCCCGAAGGCAAGCGGCATACTGAGCAACGGGCAATGGAAATGAAAAGCGCTTGGAGCCTCATTATGCCCGATCACCCTGACGGTATGGAACCAATCCCCGAATAGCCGGCGCAAGGCGTCCTGGACGGAAAAGAACACTTCTGCCCCCGCCGCGGTGGCAAGCAGCACGTAGCGCGCGAACTGGATCGTATCGCCAAAACCCTGTTCCCAATACACATACAGCCGCTGGCCCTTGAGTGATTGCTGCCCAAGCCAGAGCGGTTGTGTGTAGTTGCGCTTGGTGAATATATCGGGCATCCGATTGCGGGTTTCATAACCAGCCCAACCATCCGCGAAGCGTCCCAAGGTCAGCAGGTACAAGGCACGGGCCCAGGCAAAATTGGGCTTATCGGGATCGAGCCTTATCGCCTCTTCGCACGAATTCAGTGCGTCATCGAATTGAAGATTGTGACTAAGGGCATATCCGAGATTGTAGTTTGCCATGGCATCATCGGGGGCGACGGCGTGGGCTTCTTTTGCCGCCAGTAGCGCTTGGTTGGTCTGCCCTAAACGCAGCAGCGTTGTGGTATACCAAATAAGGGCTCTCAAGTGGCGTGGGTCCTGCGCAAGGATCGCTTCAAGAACAGCGAGGGCTTCTTGCAAGCGCCCAAGGCCCAACAGCACCTCGGCGTGCAGGCACAGCGTTGCTTGATCGCCTGGCTTGACTGCCAAGATTTTTTCGACCAATGGCAGAGCTTCTGCATGGCCCTTTGTGTTGCAAAGGGTTTGCGCAGTGTTTGTCAGATATGCGACCGAATCTGGCTGAAGGCTGAGCGCTTTTCGAAAGGCCGTCAGTGCCTGAGCAAAATTTCGCCCTGCGGACAGGGCGCACCCAAGCTCATTATGGGCATCGGCGAAATCGGGCTGCAGGCTGATCGTCCGCTCAAAGGCAGCCAATGCTTCATCTCGGCGCTTGAGCTTCGCCAAGGCCAAGCCGCGATGATAATGAGCCTCCGCGTATTTGCCGTCCAGGGCCACGGCGCGATTCAGGTTGACCAAGCCATCCTCATAGCGGTCAAGCTGGAGCAATGTCTTGCCAAGATCGAACTGAAAAATGGGGTTCCGAGGATGGATGGCGACGGCGCGGCGAAGCAGTGAAACCGCGTCTTCAAGCCGTCCTAGCTCGGCGGCGGCGAAGCCGGCCAGATGGCAGGCATCCGCGTTGCGCGGTTCGCGCTTGAGCAGGCGGAGGAAGGCGGCCTCGGCAGCGTCGAACTGCCCTTGGCGCATCAGCGCAATGGCTTCGAGAAACAGTGGCTTGCCGGCGCGGGAAGGCGGGAACATGCGTGGCCTATAACATGTCCTGGTGAAGTGTTTCCACAGGGCTTAAACCTGCCCCGGTTATAGATCTCGTGGGGCAATGCACGCCACTGCCGGGAAGCCTTGGCAGCCATAAGGCCGCCATGGGTTTGTAGATGATTACTGACCCTTTTCTCATGCCTGAAATCCTTGCGCCTGATCCTCGCTTGGGCCGAACCGAAGCGCGTGGGTGGTTCTTCGATCAAACCTATCCATTAACGTGCTAGAAAGCGCCATTTGATAGCGCGGCATTGATCCGTGCAGCAACCCCTTCCCAATCACCGGGGCTTTGCTGACGAAACAGGCGCATGCTGGGATACCAGGGCGAATCTTCCCGATCGAGAAGCCAGCGAAAATCGGGCGTGAATGGCATCATGACCCAGCATGGCTTGCCCAAAGCTCCGGCCAGATGCGCCACTGAAGTATCCACGGTGATCACCAGATCAAGCGCCGAAATCAGCGCCGCCGTATCAGCATAGTCGCGCAATTCCTCACTTGGGTCCAGAAGACCAAAGGCCTTGAGTGCCGGTCGGTCAGGGTCTCTGATGTCCTTCTGTAACGAAATCCAGGCATACTCCGGGTCCAAAAGGCCCTGCAGCCGAGCCAGGGGAAGGGAGCGGTTGGCGTCACTAAGGTGGCTTGGACTTCCGCTCCAAACCAGACCAAGGCGCCGCCGCCCAGTGGGAAGCTTTTGCTGCCAAGCAGCGACATCCTCCGCCGGCGCTTTCAGGTAGCCGCCGGCCATGCTTGGTATTGTCTCAAGCCGCGTGCCGAAGCCAAGCGGCATGCTGATCAAGGGGCAATGCAAATCGAATGCCTTTGGTGCCTCATTCTGGCCAATCACTGTAATGTTTGGGCCGAAATCCTTAAACAGCCGACGTAAAGGTTCCTGGACGGACAACGCAACCTCTGCGCCCGCGGCCGCAGCCAGCAGTGCATAACGGGCAAATTGGATCGTATCTCCATAGCCCTGTTCCCAATAAACAAAAAGCCGCTTCTTGGTGAGCGCTTCCTGGCCACGCCAGAGTGGCTTCGGATAATCCGGCTTATCATATATCTCGGGCTTCCTTCTGCGGACTTCATAATCAACCCAACCTTCCTCGAGGCGCCCCAAGGTCAGCAGCGTCAGGCCACGCCCCCAGATGGCGTCTGTATCTTCAGGATCGAGCCTGAGCGCGTGGTTATAGGAAACAAGCGCCTCTTCAAGGCGGTTGAGTTGGACCAAGGCTAGCGCATGCGCCATATGTGTCAGGACATCTTCAGGGGCAATGCTTCGGGCTTCTTGCGCCACCATTAGGGCATCTTGAGGCTTGTTGAGCCGAATCAGGGCCGTAGAACGCCACATAATTGCCGCCACGTGATGAGGGTTGGCTGCAAGCAAAGCATCAATTATCTGGATGGCCTCTGACGCTCGCTTTAGGCCATTTAAGGCCTGGACGCGCACCAGCAATGTCGCCTCATCATCTGGCTTGATGCTGCGCAGCTTGTCGAGCAGCGGCAAGGCTTCGCCATGGCGGCGCAAGGCACATAGCGCCATCGCAACATTCAGGAGATATGCGTCAGAGTTCGGCTGCAAGCTGAGCGCCTTCTGATAAGCTTCCAGTGCTTCCGCATGCCTAGCCATTTGAGTAAAGGCATAGCCGAGATCGGCTTGAGCGCCCGCGAAATCGGGCTGTAGCTTGACCGTACGCTCCAGCGCGGCAATCGCCTGATCCAGGCGCTTGAGCTTCAATAAGACGACGCCGCGATTATAGTGCGCATGGGCGAAGTTGGGATCCGAAGCCACCGCGTGATTCAGGCTGACCAGGGCTTCCTCATTGCGTCCAAGTTGCATGAGCGCGACGCCAAGATTGAGCTGAAACATGGCATTGCCTGGTTCAAGCGCGATTGCGCGGTGCAGATGCCCGACACTTTCTTCAAGCCGCCCCGCCTTGGCCAATGTCAGGCCAACAAAGTACCAAGCATCGGCGTTGCGCGGTTCATGCTTGAGCAGATCAAGCAGTGCGGCTTCGGCTTCCGCGAATTGACCTTGGCGCATCAGTGCGACGCCTTCAGCAAGCAGTGACTGGCCGTTGCGAGCGGGCTGCCTCACGCGCTGCTCCTTCCATTGGGGGTGGTGGTTCCCATGCCCGCTTGATTTTGGCGCCGCGCCAGCGCGGCTTCAAGCGTATTCTCCAATAGGCAGGCAATAGTCATGGGGCCAACCCCTCCAGGCACAGGGGTAATGGCACCGGCATGGCCAAGCGCCTCAGCATAGGCGACATCGCCAACCAGGCGGCCATCGCCCAGGCGATTAATGCCAACATCAATCACCACCGCGCCCGGGGCAATCCAATCCCCGCGCACCATTTCAGGCCGGCCTGCTGCCGCGATCAGGATTTCGGCGCGCCGGCATTCTGCGGGCAAATCGCGTGTGCGGGAATGCGCAATGGTTACGGTACAATCCGCTCCTAGCAGTAACTGCGCCATGGGCCGGCCCACAATCTGGGACCGGCCAAGCACCACTGCCCTTGCACCCTGCAGCGCCACACCCGCTTCCGTCAGCAGGTGCATCACGCCCCTTGGGGTGCAGGGCACCAGCCCCGTCTGACCGGCCGCGAGCCGCCCGGCATTGAGGGGGTGGAACCCATCCACATCCTTGGCAGGGTCAACCGCGGCAATCGCGGCCTCTGCCCGGATATGAGCCGGCAGGGGAAGCTGCACCAGAATGCCATCTACCGCAGCATCGTCATTCAGCCGTGCGATTTCGGTCAGCAAGGCGGCTTCTGTGGTGCTTTCCGGCAGATGAAGGGTGGCGCTATCGAAACCTGCCTCAAGCGCCGCGCGGTCCTTGTTGCGGACATAGACGCCACTGGCCGGATCCTCACCCACCCGCACCACACGCAAGCCCGGCTTGAAGGGCAGCGCTGCGATGCGCGCGGCAAGGCCAGCCCGTAGCTTGGCGCTGAGCGCCTTGCCATCAAGAATGCGTGCGGTCATGCCAAAGCCTCGATTCTAGGGATAAGTAGGGTGGGGTCGCCTGAGATGCGGAGCGTCTTTTCCCGCGCTGCGGCCCCTTGAGTGACTTCCACCAGCGATGCCGGAATGCCAAGGGCGGCGGCGAGTGCCGTGCAAACCGCCCGATTGGCCCGGCCATCTTCGGGCGCTGCGGCCACCGCTACGCGCAGCCGGGGCCCGCCAATGCCTGGGCTTAAGCCTTCAAGCCCGGGGCGGCGGGATTTGGGCTGCACCTTCACCCGCACCAGCAGCGCGGCAGCTTCCGCGCGCCAGAAGCCCTTCATCGGCCAAGGCTGCTCCCCAACAGGCCGAATTGGATTTCGGCCAGCAGGATGCGCGCGGCCTGCAGCAGCAGGATCAGCGCGACAGGTGACAGATCAATCCCCCCAAGATTGGGCATAAAGCGCCTGAGGGGGCGCAAGGCTGGTTCTGTCAGACGGTGGAAGAAATCGGCAATCGCCCAGACCGCGCGGTTGCGCGTATCCAGCACATTGAAGGCAATCAGAAGCGAGACAATGGCCCCGATGATGAGCGCCCAGACGAAAAGGCTGAGCGCGGTATCCATTAGCCAAAACAACGCGTGCATGAAGCCTCCTGCCAAGCCGGCGCCGGCGCTATCGGGCGCGGCTGCCGGGAATCTCCCTGATATATCTTAAAGAAGGGCGCATGCCGCAAGCCTTTTGCTGCGGCGGTGGGAAATGGGGCCGCCAGCCCGGCGGGCTGCCTTGACTTAGCGGCAGAGCTGGGGCACCAAACCCGCCCTTGGTGAGGGGCTGTAGCTCAGTTGGGAGAGCGCGTCGTTCGCAATGACGAGGTCAGCGGTTCGATCCCGCTCAGCTCCACCAAGAAATCATTCTTTACCAGCTTGTTCTTTTGGACTTGACCGAGCGCCGTCTTGATCCGGTCATCCCTTGAGAAGGTTCTTGCGAGCGAACAAAAGGCGAGGCTAACCTACCTTTCGATTTCACGTCGTCGAATGCGATTCGCCGATCACTCACCCGCTAGTTCTCCGATCGCTGTTCTCAAAGCCCGACAACAGCGTGAATGAGCCCGCCAAATCTATGGCAGGTGGTGCTTGGGGCACATTTCAGGGGGGGCGGTCAGCATTAATTGCACCAATCTCCAGAGGTTCGCCATGATTTCTGTAATCAGCTGTAGCATTAACCCCGTGAGGTCAGCGAATATTCGCACCCATTACACGGCGCTGCTCGCCGGCCATCCGCATGAGATAATACTCATCAACGACGCTAAGTCGCTATGTGAGGGTTATAATCGCGGTTTTGCGCAGAGTTCGGGCGACATCATAATCTTTTCTCATGATGATATCGAGATCCTATCCGATGATTTCGCCCTGCGTCTGTTGCGGCACTTCACGCAGTACGATGTCCTTGGGGTGGTGGGAACGTCTCGACTTTTGGGGCACTACTGGGGTTCTGGGGGCCAGCCCTTCGTGCATGGCTGCGTCTCGCACCCTGGATCAGGCGGATTCAGATTTGAATGTTTCGGGGCGCCCTCCACAAGCGTACAGGCCATTGATGGACTGTTCATGGCCGCCCGGCGCAAGGTAGTGGAAGCCATACCCTTCGATGAAGTCACATTCGATAACTTCCATCATTATGACCTGGATTTCAGTTATCGGGCACATTTGGCTGGCTTCAAGATCATCGTTCCTTGGGACATTCTTATTTTTCACGCGTCGATGGGGGCGTATGATCCCGTCTGGGCACGTTACAGTGAACGGTTCCTTGCCAAGCATGGCGCCAAGCTTCCCAAGGCAGCGCAAGCAACACAAAGTGCATACATTACCAATATCGGTTCGGTCGAGCAGGTAAAAATTCTGCACGCCAGCTTGGCTGCAAGCCATACCAAGGCGCTTCAAGTGGATGAAGCGCCGGGCGGGGCGAGCGCCGACCCTTTGGACCCGCTGTGGCAGTCTGCCCTGTTGGAATTGCCGGTATCCTTTCCGCAGAGCAAATGGCTTGGACATATCCCTTTTATCTCGATGCTTGTCCGGCTGATGCGACCGGGCCGCTATGTTGAACTTGGTGTTGATCTGGGCGCCAGCTTTCTGACAGCCTGTGAGGCCAGTCGGCGAGAGAATCTCGGTACGCACTGCTACGGCATTGATACATGGCAAGGGCCTTCTCATAGGATCAGATGTGATGGATCAGGGGCCTTTGAAGGCTTGTCACAATTCATCGCGCAGAATTACACGAATTCTAGGATTCTACGCGCGTCCTTCGATGAGGCGGTAGACCAATTCGAAGATGGTTCGATTGACCTGCTGGTCATGAATGAAATGCATATCTACGGGACGCTGAAGCATAACTTTGAAACTTGGTTGCCGAAGCTGTCATGCCGCGCTGTAGTTCTGCTTCACGGCACAAGATTTTTTGGAGATGAGGTGGGGAATTGGCGCTTTTTTGTGGAGTTACAGCAAAGCTACTGGAGTTTTGAATTCTCCGATTGGCTTGGCCTGGGGGTGGTAGTGGTTGGCAATGAACCTGATGAGGGGGTGCGGGCCTTCATGGAATACGTGTCCCGGTCTTCAGCCAATGCGATGGGCCTGCGCCGCGCATGCACAGCCGCGGTTGAGAGCTTGCCGGATAGGCTGGTGGAAAACATCGAATCGAAGCTTTGGCAGCCTTTGCCCGGTATAGAAAAGCTTCTGATGCGTTGGTGAGGGTATTTGGCTTGGGGTCTCACGCGGGGCGCGATGCGTTCCCGCGCCTTTTCAATTCCATGTCATTTGCGGCGCGCCACTATTCCGGCTGAATGCCCGCAGCCGCGACCACCGCGCGCCATTGCGGGATTTCTTGGCGCAGCCGCGCCGCCAGGGGTGCGGGGCCGTTCAAGAGTAACTCCGATCCGCGTTCGTCCATGCGGCGGAAAAGCGCGCTATCCGGCGCGGCCAATGGCGCCAATTCAGCAAGCAACCGCGCAACGGGTTCGGCGGGCATCGCCTTTGGCGCCATCAGCGCAAGCCATGAAGTTACGCTGTAGCGCGGCACATGTTCAATGATGGCTGGCACATTGTCCAGCAGCGGTGCGCGCAGGCTGCCCGTCACGCCAAGCGGGCGGAGCGTACCGGCGCGCAAATGCTCAAACGGGATGGGGCCTTCTGAAATGATGCTGTCAATATCGCCGGCCAGCAGCGCATTCATGGCAAGCGTCGCGCCACGATAAGGCACGTGTTCCAGCCTAATTCCCGCCCGCTGCATCAGCAGCGCGCCCGCCAGATGCGTGGCAGTCCCGACCCCCGAACTGCCCCAGGAAACCTTCCCGGGATTGGTCCTGGCCAATGCGAGAAAGCGCACAAAATCAGCCGGTCCATTGGAGCGGCCTAAAAGCAGCATTGGCGTATCGGTCACCAAGGTCACTGGCTGCAAATCCGTGAGCAGATCAAGCTCTGGATGGCGCCGCATGGCTGGCAGGGTTGTGATGGAAGAAGACGTGACCAGAAAGCTATGATGATCCGTCGCCTGCGCCACATGTTGCGCGCCAAGTGAAACGCCCGCCCCGGCGCGGTGTTCATATACCACCGGCTGACCAAGCCGAGGCGTCAGGAATTCTGCCATGAAGCGCGCGGGAATATCCTGCGGCCCACCAGGCGGGAAAGGGCTAATCAGCCGCACCGCGCGATTGGGCCAAGCCTGGCCCTGCGCCAAGCTTGGCGCGGCAAGGCCTGCCCCGGCAGCCGTCAGAAAGGCGCGGCGGGTTGAAGCGATTATCGCCGTGCCATCTCTCACGCCAAACACCGCCGATAGAGCGCGATCAACCTTTCCCAATGGCGCTCAGCCCCTGGCTTGTCGAAGCACCAGCGGCCGGGAAAGGCGAAGCCGTGATGCACGGCTGGATAGACTTCCAATTCTCCCCGGGCGCCTGAGGCTTCAAACAGCGCGCGCAATTCATCCACCATGGGAAGTGGTGCCAATTCATCATGTTCGGCGCAGGCAATATAAAGCTCCGCGCTGCCTTGGCCGAGCGTCAGATGCGGGCTTTCCACCGCATCACTGACAAGCCAGGTGCCATAGAAGGAAGCGGCAGCGGCGATGCGCCCCTGATAGCGCGCGGCGGCGGCCAGTGCATAAGGCCCGCTCATGCAATAGCCATGCACGCCAACCGGGCCAGGGCGCACGTGTTTTTGCTGGTCGAGGAAGCCCAGCATGTCAGCGACATCTTCCATCACCGGCGGAATGGTCATTTTGGTGCGAATGGCGCGCATGCGGTCGCGTTCAGGGTCGCCCACTGTCAGCACGCCGGGGCCGAATTTCGAATCTTTTCCGGAACGGTAATAAAGATTGGGTAGCACCACGTAATAGCCCGTGGCGGCAAGCCGCCGCGCCATATCGTAAAGCTCCTCACGAATGCCGGGCGCATCCATCAGCATCAGCACGGCAGGAAAGGGGCCGTTGCGTTCCGGGTGACAGATAAAACTTTCCATCGCGCCGGCGCGAGTTTGGATATCAATGATGCCTTCGATCATCCTGCGCGCCCTTCAATCCGCCTTGATGCCGGCGGCGCGGATCACATCGCCCCAGGATTTCAGATCATTCGCGATACGGCGGTTGAAGCTTGCCATATCCTCGAAATTTGGCGTTAGACCGGAATCGAGCAGCCTTTGCCGGAAAGTTGGGTTCTCAAGCGCTTTGCGCATGGCGTCATTCCAGGCGCGGGCCGCATCGGCGGTAATGGCGCGCGGGCCGCACACGCCAAACCAGCCGGCCATTTCAAGCCCCGGCACCCAATCAGAAATCGGGCGCGCCTGCGGAAATAGTGGTGATCCGGTGGCATCACCCAGCGCCAGCAGGCGCAATTCACCGCCCTGAATCTGGCGCGTCACATCGCCAAGATTCGTGATCATGAAATCCGCGCGCCCGCCAAGAATATCAACAATCGCTGGCGTCGCACCGCGATAAGGCACATGGACAATATCAAGCCCAGCCTTGGCCTTGAGCAATTCCACGGAAAGATGCTGCGCCGACCCAACGCCCGCAGACGCATAGGAAAGCCCGCCCGGCTTGGCGCGCGCGGCGGCGAGCAAGCCTGCCACATCCTTATGTGGACCATTGGCCGCCACGACCAAGCCATAGGTGGAAAGCGCCACATTCACGATGCCAGTCATTTCCGTGCGCGGATCAACCGGCAGGCTCGCCCCTGGCAGATTGGGCGTGATGGTCATGGTGCCCATCGGGCATTGCAGCACAGTGTTGCCGTCGGGGGCGCTGCGCGCCACCAATTCAGCGGCGATCAACCCATTGGCCCCAGTGCGGTTTTCCACAACGCCGCGCGCGGGCAAATGCGGCGCGGCATATTCGGCAATCAGCCGCGCCATCAGATCGCCCGTGCCGCCAGCGGCGAAACCGCTGATCACGCGCACGGTGCGGTCCTGCGCCAGGGCAGGGCTGGAAAGGGCAAGGGCGGCAAGACCCGCCAGCAACAAATGACGCATGATTATTCCTCCCGTTTCGGAGCATTTTCAAGCCAAGTGGAATCACTTGGCGGCTCGGAAAATGCGACCCAGAAAACCCTTGGTGCTTGTCCGGCGAACGAATGTGAGCGGGACACGAACCAAGGGAGCGTATCAGGAAGCGGCGTCTCCGCAATGTGCCGCCGCGCGCAAAGCGGAAAGCCGTGCGGCGCCATGGTCACGCGTGGAAACAACCTCGAAGCCCGGAAGCACAACGGCTTCCTCATCGCGCCCGGTCTCGGCAATAATCAGCGCGCCGGGCGCGATCCAGCTCCTGGCCTGCAAGGCAACCAAGGCGCGCGGCACCAGCCCCTTGCCATAAGGCGGGTCCAGAAACACCAGGCTGCAAGGCGCGGCAGCGATGGGGGGCGCGGTGACATCACCCGCAATCACGCGGCAGGCATCGCCCGCCTTGCAGCCAGCGATATTGGCGCGCAGCGCCGTAAGGGCTGCACGATCCTGTTCCATGAAAAAGGCGCGCGCGGCGCCGCGCGACAAAGCCTCAAGCCCCAAGGCACCAGTGCCCGCGAAGCCATCCAGCACGGTCGCATTTTCCACCACGGCACGCCCGGCCCAGGGCGCATGCCAAAGCTGGTCGAATATCGCCTGCCGGGCGCGGTCACTGGTCGGGCGTGTCGCCAAGCCCGGCGGGGCGGTAAGCACGCGCCCCTTCCAGCGCCCGGCGATGATGCGCATCAGCCCTTGCCGCGGCGCGGCGTCTGCGGTCCGGCATGCCGCGCGCGCGGGGGGCGTTGCGGCTTTGCGGCTTGTGCTTCCGGTGCTGCCGGTTCCACTACCGCGTCGCGCCCGCGCTTTGGTGCATCCAGGCCCAATTGCTCGCGCAATACCTTGGCATTCACTTCCTCCGCCGCCCCGCGCGGCAGGGATCCCAACTGGAAGGGGCCATAAGCGGTGCGGATCAGGCGCGTCACCGCCAGGCCAAGATGCGCCATGACTTTACGCACCTCGCGGTTCTTGCCTTCGCGCAATGCCACGGTCAGCCAGGCATTGGTGCCCATGCGCGCATCCAGCCCCGCTTCGATGGGGCCGTAAGCCACGCCATCCACCGTGACCCCGCGCGCAAGCGCGGCCAAGCCGCGTTCATCCACCTTGCCATGCACGCGCACGCGATAACGACGCAGCCAGCCATTGGCCGGCAATTCAAGCTTGCGCGCCAGCGCGCCATCATTGGTCAGCAGCAGCAAGCCTTCGCTGGTGAGATCAAGACGCCCGACCGAAACCAACCGCGGCAGTCCCTGCGGCAGATTGGCGAAAACCGTGGGCCGGCCTTCCGGGTCGCGATGCGTCGTCACAAAGCCGGTGGGCTTATGGTAGCGAAACAGCCGCGTGCGTTCCGCTGCGGCGATGGGCTTGCCATTGACGCTGATCTGATCACCCGGAGAGATAAAAGTGGCGGGGCTGGTCACCAGCTTGCCGCCAAGCCGCACCAGCCCTTCCGCGATCAGCTTTTCCGCATCCCGGCGCGAAGCCACACCTGCGCGCGCCAGGAATTTTGCAATGCGTTCGCCGCGCGGGCCTTCGGCTTCGGCTTCATCTTCGGCGTTCATGCGTGGCAGGCCGCGATGAAGGCGCGGAAAATCGCTGGATCATCGGGATCAACCGCGTATTCAGGATGCCATTGCACACCAAGCGCGAAGCGATAGCCGGGGTGTTCAATACCCTCAATCACGCCATCGGGGGCCAGCGCATTCACCACGCCCCCATCACCAATGCTGGCCACCGCCTGGTGATGCGCGGAATTCACCGTCATGCGCGGCTTGCCGATGATACGTGACAGCAACGTGCCCTCAGCAATGGTCACCTCATGCCCCGGCTCCGTGCGCGGATTGGGTTGTTCATGCGCCAAAGCGCCCGGCACCTCATCAGGTATGTGCTGGATCAGGCGCCCGCCGAGCGCCACCGCCAGCAATTGCTGCCCGCCGCAAATGCCGAGCACTGGCTTGTTGCGTGCAAGGGCAGCGCGCGTCGCGGCCATTTCAAAATCCGTCCGGCCTGGCTTCAGCGTGACCTTGGGGTGCGGCGCGCCGCCGCCCCAAAGGGCCGGGTCCACATCAAAGGCGCCGCCGGTCACCATCAGCCCATCCACCTCGGCCAAATAGGCCTCCGCCATTTCGGGGTGATGCGGCAGCGCCACCGGCAAGCCGCCCGCCGCCACAATGGCCGAGAAGTAATTCCGCCTGAGCGCATACCAGGGCAGCTTGGACCAGCCGCCAGCTTCTTCGGAATCGAGGGTCACACCAATCAGGGGAAGGGATCGCATGGCGCAGCTTTACGGTATTTCGGGCGTAAAGGAAAACGAGCGGGGGCATTTGCTTGCTGCGTTCGGACCCAATCACACAACAAGGGAAAGCTCTTTCCTCGAAGATGCCGGTTTTGGCAAGGGAGCAGATACCAAATCCAAAATAGGGCAACACGGCCCCCTGAGTGCGAGCGCGGAAATAATCACCCGTCGCAAAGCGCAATTCCAAGTGTCCGGGCTGTAAATCAGCCAAGTCAACAAGTACGGAGATAATTAGTCACCGGAGAGTGTGTTTGGAGCTTGGAAATGGCGTAGCGGTGGAACCCAGCGAACGAAAATCTCTGGCTCTCTTCACGGCAAGCAGCGTGTTGCGGCTTGCGCGGTTGCTGATCACATCCCGCGGAACAGATGCGCGAACATCCGGCTCGCGACCAGCGTCTCTGGGCGGCCGCGCAGCGTGAGCAGCACGCGTCCCGTTTCCTCGCGCCGCGCGGCGAGGATGTGGCGCGCCTGCACGACAAGCCCGCGATGCACCTGCCAGAAGCGCTGCGGATCCAGCTGCGGCAGCAGATCGCGGAGCGAAAGGCGGATCAGGTGCTCCCGCTCCGCCGTGACCACGCGGACATACTTGTCGGCGGCTGCGAAGTAGAAAGCCTCCTCGACCGGCACGAGATGCACGACCTCACCGGCCTGGGCGCGGATCACATGGAGCCGCGGCGCCCCGACGCTTGCTGGCGCTGGCACGGCGCGCAGCTGCGCCACCGCGTCGTCGAGCGCGGCCGCGGGCTCGCGCCTGTCGCCGAGCTGCCGCATCAGCCGCGCGACACAGGCAGCCAGGCGGCCGTGCTCTACCGGCTTCAGCAAGTAGTCCAGCGCCTGCGCCTCGAAGGCCCGCAACGCATATTCGTCATGCGCCGTGACGAAGACCATGAGTGGCGGCGGCACGTCATGCGGCCAGTCCTCGATGATGGCGTGTGCGGCGGCCAACCCGTCGAGGCGCGGCATCCGGATGTCGAGAAAGCAGACATCGGGCCGGTGGGCGAGCGCGGCCGCCAGCGCCGCCGCGCCGTCCGGCGCCGGGGGCAGCAGGGCAAGGCCGGGCCAGCAGGCGGCAAGCTCGGCCGCCAGCGCGGCGGCAAGCAGTGGCTCGTCCTCAGCGATCAGCGCGCGCGGGCCAGGGCTCATGGCGCAGAGGGTGCCACCGGCAGCGCCATTGGCAAGCGCAGCGTCACCAGCGCGCCGCCCTCAGCATCGCCAGCCGCCGCGAGGGCGACCGACGCCGCACTCCCATGGAGGAGGCGCAGCCGCTCACGAAGCTGAACAAGGCCGAACCTGTCCTGCGCAGCCACCGGCAGTCCGACGCCCGTGTCGCGGACCCGAAGCAGGAGCTCGCCGCCTTCCCTGCGGGCGCTGATCTCAATCCGACCGCCTTCGGGCTTGGGTTCGATGCCGTGGCGGATCGCATTCTCCACCGCTGGTTGGAGCAGCAGGGCCGGCACCTGCACGGGTTCCAGCGCGGTGGGGATGTCCCATCGCGTCGTGAGGCGTGCGCCAAGCCGGATCTGCATCAGGGCGAGGTAGTTCTCGATCCAGGCGCGTTCCGCGGCCAGGCTGTGCGTCTCCGCGCGGCTCGCGCCGAGGGTGGCGCGCAGGAAGCTCACCAGGCGGTCGAGCATCGCCGTCGCGCGCGGCGGGTCGGTTGCGATCAGCGCGCGCAGCGTGGCGAGCGTGTTGAACAGCATGTGTGGATCAAGCTGCGCCTTGAGCGCGGCGAGCCGTGCCGCCTCAACCTGCCGGGCCAGCGCCTCCTGCCGGCCGCGGCTGTAGAAGGCGGCAGTCATCGCAACGCCCACCGCCAGCCCGAACACGGCGACGGCACCCGCCCCGCCGGCCACTGCGGACGGGCCGGCCAGCATGTCGCCGAGCGCAATGCCGGCGAGTACCCCGGCCGGCAGGCCGAGCCCGAGCAGCAGCGCTGCACCGCGCGGCGGCGGCCAATAATGCGGCGGGGCTGCGCCGAGCTTCCCCCTCAGCAGGAAACGTCCGAGATCCACCGCCGCCCAGGTACAGAGGCTGATCGCCAGGCTGCGCGTTAGTGCCGTGCCATAGCCCGCGGTGCCCGGTAGCACCGCCTGCGCCAGCCAGGCGATGGGTGGGGCCAGCGCGACCGCCACCAGCAGCCGACGCCCAAGGCCGCGTGCCGCGCCGGGCGGCAGCCAGGTCCGCAGCCTCATGGCGCGAGGTGACGCACGAAATGCTGAACGATCGCCGCCTGCGCCGCATTGCGCTCGGCGGGATCGAAGCCCGGTTCGGGCCTGCCGCCCACCGGGTGCCGATCCGCTACCGCCTTCGCGACGCTGCTGGGCCAGGGCGACATGGCGTCCATATGCCCTGCTCCGGCCATCACGGCGAGCGGCGTGCAGGCGCCGCAATACCGCAGAAGGCGGTCGGCGTGGAAGGCATTGGGCGTGAGGCGATCCGCCTCCGCACGGACCACGCCGACGGGCACCGCGATCTGCGCCAGGCTGTCGGTGCGGAAGATCGCCCCGACCGGGGTGGAGACGGCGACGACGGCAATGCGCGGATCGCGCCCGCCATGCCGGGCATTGTTCTCCTGCCCCAGCAGGAAGTCCGGCACGTTGCGGGCGGATTCGAAGCGCACGCGGCGGGCGGCGCGCGCGGCCTCGTCCGGCAGACCATTGTAGCAGAAGCCGAGATCGGCCTCCCCCGCGGCGAGGCAGTGGCGGATGAGGTCACGCAGGCTCCACTCGGCGCCGACGAGCGCCATCGCGGTAATGGCGCCGGCGGAGATGCCGTGCACGCCCACCCGGTCAAGCCGCAGCCGCGGCCCCCAGTCGGGGTGCGCGGCCAGGGCGTCCAGCGCGGCGCTCGCCTCCCGCGGGCGGTGGCGCCAGGATTCCGGTCCCGCGGCGGTGACATCGGCGTTGTTGTCGCCGCGATGCAGAAGCTGCGCCACGACGAAGCCGGCCGCCGCGAGGCGCGCGGCGAGGGTATGCTCGGCGAGCGGGTTGCCGCCCGTGCCGTGCGACATGAGAACCACGCGCCAGGATCCCGGGAGGAGCGATGCGGCGGGCGCGACGGACAGGTTGAAGGGGCCGGACGCCATCGGCCGCACGCGGGCGGCGGTGGGATAGACGAGGCGCAGCGGCATCCCATCGGCCTCGATTTGCGCAACACCGGTCTGCGCGACGACGGCGGCGGAGGCGAAGCCGAGCACCAACGTGACGCCGAGGGCGAGGGCAGGAATGAGCGGACGGAAACGGCTTCGCGGCATGAGCATCTCCATGGACCCTGGCTGGGCCGGGGGGATCTAGCACCCTATCCGGCATGGCACCGCGGTGATGCGACGAAACAGCTTAGGCTGGCGGGAAATGACGCGAGGGCGACGTAGTCTGCGGGCGAGGTGCCCAGCCGCCATCATGCACCCGGCGAAATGGCGAGGCTGGCGCGGCCGCAGCGATGAAGGCCCGATCACGGTGTAGCGGTGGAGACCGGGTTCCAACCTTCTCTGTGCACCGCCGAGTGTCCGGTGGAACTGGGGCCTAGTCTATACACCAATCAGGGGAAGGGAACGCATGGCGCAGCGTTAGGCCGGTTTGGACGAAAAGGGATCGCGACACCCCCTCTGGACCGCCAAGGCGCGGCAAGGCAGGAAGACGTCATGACCCCCATGGAGATTGCGCTGGAAGAAGCCCGCGCCGCCGCTGAACGTGGCGAAGTGCCGGTGGGTGCCGTGGTGACCGACAAGGCAGGCCAGGTGCTGGCACGGGCCGGCAATGAGGTTGAAGCCCGCCATGACCCTTCAGCCCATGCCGAAATGCTCGCCTTGCGTGAAGCCGCCCGGAAGCTCGGCCAAACCCGCCTTACCGATTGCACCCTGACAGTGACGCTGGAACCTTGCCCCATGTGCGCCCAGGCGGCGTCATTCTTTCGGGTCGCGCGGGTGGTTTTTGGCGCCTATGACCCCAAGGGGGGTGGGGTGGATCATGGGGCGCGGGTTTATGCCGCTTCTTCCTGCCATCACCAGCCGGAAGTGGTGGGGGGCATGCGGGAAGGGGAAGCGGCCACCCTGCTGCGCCAGTTTTTTGCCGATAAGCGTTGACCGGGTGTCAATTTTACCAATGTAGAATAATAAGCTGTAATTCTTTGTTTTGGGGCGGCGTGGGATGCGCGTGTTGGATGGTCGTGACCTTCTGAAGGGGGGCGACCATGAATTCATCGTTAATATCTATCGGCTGATCCTCAAGCGTGGGCCGGATGAACACGGCTATCGTCATTTTCGAGATATTCTGGAAGCTGATCCGAACTGCCGGCGGCGCATTGTCGAAAACATGGTCGCCAGCGCTGAGGCCCTGCGCCTGAATGAGGAAGTGCTGATCACCTGGGAAGAAGACGCTTCCTTCGGCAAGCCGCTGCAGGAATTATCGGCTCAAGCACTGCTGGTGCTGTTCCGGCAAAAGCTTGATGGGCTGGATGGGCCGGCCCGCGCCCATTTGGCGCCGACGCTTAAGGAATGTCTGGCCTTGGTTCGCCGGCGCCGCCGCTGGTGGTGGTTCCGGCGCAGGCGTGCTGCATAATTTTGCCTTGAAGCGGGCGGAAAGAATTAGTGATGGCCCAAGCCTTGGCAGGCGGGCGTTTGGGGTTCAGATTCGCCCCTTATTCTTCGAAAGGGTCCCGGGCCTGATGAGCGAACCTCGCCCCATTCAATTATTCGATGTCATGGCCCAGCAAAAGCTGATCCGTGCGGATCTTGATCGGCGCATTGCCGCGGTGCTCGATTCGGGGCGCTTCATCATGGGTCCGGAGGTGGCTGAGCTTGAAGCGGGGCTCGCTGCCTTCGCCGGCGCGGCGCATTGCGTTGGCGTTTCCTCTGGCACGGATGCGCTGCAAATCGCCATGATGGCGGAAGGGATCGGGCGCGGAGATGCGGTATTCCTGCCCGCCTTCACCTATACCGCCACCGCCGAAGTGCCCTTGGTGCTCGGCGCCACGCCGATTTTCGTGGATGTGGATAAGTTCAGCTACAATATGGACATTGCCGATCTTGAGCGGCGGGTTGCGGAGGTGAAACGCCGTGGCTGGCTCCGCCCGCGCGCCGTGGTTGGCGTTGATCTTTTCGGCCTGCCGGCGGATTGGCCCGCCATTGAAGCGATTTGCGCGCGCGAAGACATGTTCGCCCTGGATGACGCGGCGCAGGCTTTCGGCGCCAGTCTGAATGGCAAGAAGCTTGGCCGATGGGGGCACGCTGCGACACTTTCCTTCTATCCGACCAAGACGCTGGGCGCTTATGGCGATGCGGGTGCGCTGCTCACGGATGATCCGGTGCGCGCGGAGCTCTATCGGAGCCTTCGCACCCATGGCGAGGGCAAGACGCGTTATGAGGTTGAGCGTACCGGCATGAATGGCCGGATAGACACGATCCAGGCGACGATTCTGGCCGCGAAGCTGCCGCTGCTGGCGGGTGAACTGGCCATGCGCGCCAAAATCGCCGCTGTCTATAACGCGGCTTTCGGCGCCAAGGTGGGCATTCAAGCCGCCCCTGTTGGCGCGGTGAATGCCTGGGGGCTTTACACCATTCGGCTCCGCGATAGCGACCAACGGAGCAAGGTGCAGGCGGCTTTGACCGCCGAGCGGATTGGGAGTGGCATTTATTATCCGAAGCCGCTCCATCGCCAGCCCGCCTATGCCGCGCATCACGCCGCCGCGTTTTTGGGCGATGCAGCGCCGCTTGCCATCAGTGAAAGGCTGGCGGGGCAGGTGCTGTCCCTGCCGATGCACGCCTATATGACCGAAGAAGATGCCGCGCATGTGGCTGATGTGGTGCTGAATAGCTTGTAAATCGCCGCAAGCTTCGCCAGCATGATCGCATCTGACATGGGGGCGCGTCATGCATCGTCGCACGCTTCTGGCTGCCACAGGTAGCGCTGCCCTTGCCGGGGTTGGGCCAGCGCGCGCTGACGAAGCGGTGGATGTGGCGCTTGTCCTGGCCGTGGATGTTTCCCGTTCCATTGATGAGGATGAGGCAAAGCTGCAACGCGAAGGCTATCGCGAAGCGGTGACCGACCCAGCGGTGATCGCTGCCATTCGCGGCGGCATGATCGGGGCGATTGGCCTTGTGTATGTTGAATGGGCGGGCATTGAATATCAGCGCACGGTGCTGCCCTGGACACGCATTGCGTCTGAAGCTGATGCGCGGAGTTGGGCCGAGGCTTTGGCGCGCGCGCCGCGTGCATCACTTTCCTGGACCTCGATCTCCGGCGCCATCATCCATTCCCGGCGCGAATTGGCCGCCTGCCCATTTGAGGCGACACGGCGGGTGATTGATGTCTCTGGCGATGGGCTGAACAATAGCGGTCCACCGGTTGAAGTGCAGCGTGATGAGGCTGTGGCGGAAGGCATTGTCATCAACGGCCTGCCGATTGTGAATGACCGCCCAACCTTTGGCCGCCCGCCACCGGCCAATCTTGATCTGTATTTTCGTGATCGCGTGATTGGCGGGCCGGGCGCTTTTTACATCGTTGCCGAGGATTTCAACAGTTTCGGCCAGGCAGTGAAGCGCAAATTGATCAGGGAGATCGCCTGAAAGGCGCCATTACCCGGTCGGTGATGGCGCCGTCAGTCGCGCTTGCTCGCGCTGACGGCGCTGTCCGGTGTCACGGGGAAGGCGGCCAGGCTTTTCTCCACAAGATTCGGTAGGCTCCGACAAAGCTCAGACACGCGGGGCATATCGCGCGCCACGCAGGCCTCCTCCAGTGAAGATGCAATGGAACGCAAAGCGGCCGCACCAAAAGTGCCGGCTGCGGATTTCAGCCCATGGGCTTCTTCTTCAATCACCGCAACATCATCGGTTTCACTAAGCCGCGCCACCCGCGCGCGGGTTTCATCGGCAAATACCCCAATCAGGCGCGGCAGGCGCCCCGGCCCGACAGCGGCGCGCAATTCCTGCAAGGTGGTATGGTCAATCAGGGTTGGACCAGCCGGGTTCGGTTCCTCTACCGCCGCACGAGAGCGACGCGGCCGATTTTCCAGCATATCGGAAACCGCAGCGAGCAATGCGGTCAAATCCATGGGTTTGGCGACATGCGCATCCATGCCCGCTTCAAGGCAGCGCGCAACCTCGTTCGGCATGGCGGCGGCCGTCATGGCAATGATTGGCACGCGCCCAGCCGGGCCTTCCAGGCCGCGAATCGCAGCCGTCGCCGCAAGCCCATCCATGCGCGGCATGCGCACATCCATCAGCACCAAATCATAAGCAGCGGTGCGCGCGGCACCCAGCGCTTCTTCGCCATCGCGTGCCAAATCCACCGCATAGCCGGCCTTGCGCAGAATGGCAGCGGCAACCAACTGATTGGCTTCCCCATCTTCCGCAATAAGGACCCGCCCGCGCGCACCGGGCAGGGGTTTTGCGAGTGCTGGTCTCGGCAAAAGTGTGCTTGGTGGGCGCCCGGATTCGGCAATCGGGCGCAGCGGAATCTCAAAGGAAAAGGTGGACCCTTTGCCCGGTGTGGAAGCCAGCACAATCCGCCCGCCCATCAGCCCGACCAGGCGCTTGCAGATCATGAGGCCAAGCCCAGAACCGCCATAGCGCCGTGCGGTTTCCGGCCCACCCTGCGCGAAGCGCCCAAAAAGCCGCGCCTGCACTTCAGGGGGCATGCCAATGCCCGTATCGGCAACGGCAAATCGCACCATTCCATTCGCTTCCGCGCGTTCAACCCGAATACCAACGCCGCCCGCGGCGGTGAACTTCACCGCATTATCGGCAAGGTTCAGTAAAACTTGGCGGAGCCGCCGCGCATCACCAATCACGCGCGCAGGCAGCAAGGGGTCAATGCTGGCCGAAAGCCGGATGCCCTTTTCCGCCACGGCAGGCGCCAGCAGATCAAGCACTTCGGCAACAGGTGCCGCAAGGTCGAAAGCTTCTTCCTCAATCGCCAAATGCCCCGCTTCAATGCGCGACAGATCGAGCATTTCATTCACGGTCGCGAGCAGCAATTCACCGCAGCGCCGCGCGGTTTCCGCATAGGCGTGCTGTTCGGCATCAAGTGTCGTGTCCAGCAGTAGCGAAATCGTGCCCATCACACCGTTCATCGGCGTGCGGATTTCATGGCTCATGAAGGCCAGGAAGTCGCTTTTCTCCGCATTGGCGCGTTCTGCCGCGCGGCGGGCGCGTTCCGCATCGCGTGCGAATTGCTCGCGCGCGGAAACATCATGCTGGATGCCAAGAATGTATCGAACCTCCCCATCTTCACCGAAAACCGGTGAGAGATGGAGTTCATTGACAAAACGCGATCCATCCTTGCGGTGATTGACGATTTCAACGTCAATCGCCTTGCCCTGTTCGATCGCGTCACGCATGGCTTGGATGTGGCGCGGGTTGGTGCCCGGGCCTTGCAGAAAGCGGCAATTGTGCCCGATGACTTCTTCGTCCGAATAGCCGGTAATGCGATAGAATGCCGGATTGGCGTAGATGATCGGGCAATCGGGCAGGTTCGGATCACAAATGACAATGCCGGTTGGCATCGCAAGAACAGCGGCGCCCAGCACGCCCTGCAAGGGCGTCGGCAGAGTGGCCGCAAGGTTATTCGCTGTAGGAGACGAGCGCTTCGAATGGGACATCGAGCTTCTTCCTCCCGTCAAGAAATGAAAGTTCAATCAGCGCGGCGGCAGCCGGCACCACGGCGCCGGCCTGGCGCAGCAAGCCAATGCCCGCAGCCATGGTGCCGCCGGTGGCCAGCAGATCATCCAGGATCACCACGCGCTGGCCGGGGCTGACGGCATCAGCCTGCATTTCAATGCGGTCCGTGCCGTATTCCAGCGCGTAATCAAGGCCAATGCGCTCACCGGGCAGTTTGCCGCGCTTGCGCAGCATGATGAAGCCAAGCCCCAATTCCAGCGCGAGCGGTGCGGCCACCAGAAAGCCGCGGCTTTCAATGCCGGCCAAAAGGTCCGGCTTAAAGGGGCGAATCGCCGCCGCCATGCGGGCCATGGCAATGCGCCAAGCTGGGCCATGCCGAAGCAGGGTGGAGATGTCATAGAAAAGGATGCCCGGCTTCGGAAAATCCGGGATGCCGCGGATATGCGCCTTGAGATCAACCTGGTCGTTTGTGTCTGTCACGTTGCTGCGCTGTCTTTGTTTCTGCTGTACCGACCACTTCCCTGCCGCCTTGGCGGGAGAGGCGTGGCCGAGCCCTTCCTGGGTAATCATAACTACGTGACAGTTGCAATGTCCAGTCAAGTTGACACTAGTGGCAAAATTTCTCTCGCGGCCTTAATTACGGGTCATGTCAAAACCCATGCTCGCCGGAATTATCGGTATCCTCGGATTTCTGCTCTATGTGGCGGCAGTGATAATGCTTGCCGATCATGTACTTGGCACGCATTGGACGGTTGAATTCGTCTACTTCGCGCTGGCCGGGATTGTCTGGGTATGGCCCGCCAAGGCCCTGATCATTTGGGCTGCGCGCTGATGTGATTGGTCGGAGTGAGAGGATTCGAACCTCCGGCCCCTGCGTCCCGAACACAGTGCTCTACCAGGCTGAGCTACACTCCGATGCCGAACTTGCCGGGAAGGCGCGGTATAGCGGCCAGGGCAGTGGGCCGCAAGCCGGCTGGCCCCTTCCAGTCGCCAGGGCCTGAACGCCCAATTTTATTGTAAACCGCCGCCCGAAGCGCTAGGCAAATTGTTAACCTGGATTTTGGAGAACCCCATGAAAGCTTGGAAATTCGCCGCTGCCTTTGTCACCGTGCTCGCGGTCGCGGCCCCTGCCTGGGCGTAGGGTGATGTGATTACCGCCCGCCGCGATGGCTTGAAAGGCGTTGCCCGCCAAATGGAAGGCATCAAGGCCGTGGTGGATCAGCGGAGCGACACGCGCGCCACCGCTGCCGCCATCGCCGAAATGATCAGTTTTTTTGATGGCTTTCCGGCGCGTTTCCCGGCGGGGAGTGGCACCGGGGACACCCGCGCCTTGCCGGCCATTTGGACAGATCGGGCCGGCTTTGAGGCGGCCAATGCGAATATGCTGACCCAGCTTCGTGCCTTGCAAGCGGCGGCTAATGCTGGCGACCAAGCGGCCTTTGGCGCCGCCTTTCAGCAAACAGGCGCCACTTGTGGCGCCTGCCACCGGCCCTATCGCGGGCCGGCCCGGTAAGCGTTTCCCGCTCTCAAGGCTTTGCTAGAGTATCCGTGATAGTCAAGCCACCCGCATTTGCCATTGTCTACCTTTTTTGAGTAGCGCGTTTGCGAGGATGATGAGCTTTCGCATGACGGCGGTGATGGCCTGTTTTGGGGCTTTCCCCGCCTTGATGAGTTGCTCATATTT
>CAMCZJ010000006.1 GCA_945886995.1 Asaia bogorensis | reverse complement strand
GATCCACGCAGCCATTATAGTGAAAGCGTGCGTGCGGGTGATCTGAGCGTATCCATGGCTTGGCAGGGGCTGGGTGAGCCCTTCTGCTTCGCCTTCGCGCCCCCGCAATCAGCAACCGGCAAGCATGTGATGCCAAGCCTGTTCATTGGTTGCGAAAGCGCCGCCATGACGGTGAATGGCATCCGCCGCGCCGGCGCGCCCATTCCGCGCGAAGTGGCGGGGCGCAAGATCAGCACTGCCATGCTCGCCTTCTGCGAGACCTGGCTGCGCGTTTAGCATCATCTCGGTCAGATTTCTCGACGGAAAACGCTCAACTTCTGTTTGGTCGCGTTTTCCGAGCCGGCAGGTCATGCCACTTGGCTTAAACCTGCCCTGATATACAGATTTTGAAGGGCTGATCATTTGGCCAACCGTGCGCGACCCTTGGCGGTGACACGTACCTGCATGTCAGTTGCACCATCGCGCGCGGGCTCAAGGCGGATCAGACCTTCGTCCAAAGCGTCTTCCCAGGCGGAAAGCCGCGGGCAATTGCTGCGCCAGGCGTCCATTGTATCGGCATAGCTGCGCGGGCGTTCTTCCAGCCAACGCAGGAATTGCACCATGAGCGTGGTCGGGATGGCGGGCGCATCGGTGATCATGGCACAAGCCTAAATCCGAAGGCTGAGGCGTTCAAGACGCCAGGATTGCCTCGACAATCTCCTGCACTTCCAAGGCTTCGCGCAATGTGGCCAGCCGATGCGCCTCACCGCGCGTCATGGCGGCCACCTGCGCCAGTTGCCCTTTCAGCACCATGGGGCGCATTTTCTCATTGGGCAGCGCATCGGGCGCCTGCGCCCAAGCGCCATCAACGCCGAGCCTTTCAGCGAAGGACCAATCGCGCAGGCGGATCGCACCATTCAGCGTCCAGGTATTGTGATCATCCTTGGTGGTGGTGCCGACAGAACCCTTAAGCATGACAGGCACACCACCCGCGGTCAGACGTGCGGCAATCGCTGTTTCTGCGCCATCACCGGCTGGGTAGCTTGTCTGCGCTTCCAGCAGCTTGAGCGGGCCTAATTGCCGGCGTGTGAGAAACAGAAAGTGGGAGACGACTTCGCGCGTGAAGCCGCCTTCGGCGCGCTGCGCGAGCCAGCTTGCCGCCGCCTGCTGCCAGCCGCGCGGCCAAGTGGGGAAGGCGACCTCGATCTCAAGGCTTTGCGCCGTGATTGCCGCGCGCCAGGCGGAAAGTTGCGCGACCGCCGGCGACGACGCCATGGGGAAATTCACCGCTGCGCGTGCGCCGGCAGCTTCCGCTCGCGCCACAAAGGCGCGCGCTTCAATGGGCGACGTCGCCAGGGGCTTTTCGATGAAAACGCTGCGTCCCGCCGCAATGGCCGCATCGGCAAGCGATATATGCGCGGCCGGCGGTGCCGCGATGTAAAGACAGTCGCATGCATTGATCACCGCATCCGGTGTGGCCAGCATGCGCGGCGCGCCGGGAATACCAGCGAGCCTTGCCGCCGCCGCAGGTGACGGGTCCCAGACCGCAACCGGGGTGACGCTTTCTGCAGCATGTTCCAAGGCCGCGCGCAGCAAACGCTCACCCATGATGCCAAGGCCGATGATACCAAGCGTGACGGGCGTTGCCATAAAACCGTTCCTATTCATGCATGGGGCTTGTTCCAAAGCCTGACTGCCACCACCATGGCGGAACCGCAACCCAAAGGCCGGAAGGGCGCGCATGGTCCAGAAAATCCCCGAAGCGGGCTATCGCTTCATTCCTGGAGTCTATCAATATAGTGCGGGCGTCGCGGCAGAGCCGGGTTTCCGGCTGGAACGCGTGCGCTTTGCCGAACCCCTGCCGTTGATGGCGGGATTTGCGCGCATCGCTGCTTATCTTGCATCGCTCGGGCGGCCGAAGGCGGCTTTTGCGGCGTGCGAATTACGCTCCCCCGCGCCTTTCACCGAAACGGGCTTTAAGGCCTTCAACCAGATCTATGGCGGTGTGTTGCAGGAATGGGGGCTGTTTCGTGACGGATTGAACCCGGTGGCGCGCAGCAATGTCTGCCCGGAAATCACCCCACCGGCTGAGCCTTGTTTCCATGCCTTTGTCTATACGGTGCCCGATGCCGGCGCCGCGCCATCCTTCGCCATTGCTGGCAGTGGTGAAGCGGCTGAGGGCAAGGGCGATTACCGCAGCAATACGGTGGCACTTGGTGATGTTTCACCCAATGGGATGCTTGCCAAGGCGCGCTGGGTGCTTGGCGAAATGGAACGCCGCATGGGCTTGCTTGGCGCTGATTGGCGCGCGACAACCGGCGTGCAGGCCTATACGGTGCATGACATGGGAACGTTTTTCGCCGATGAAATCGTCCGCCGCGGGGCCGCACGCCACGGCCTGACCTGGCAATATTGCCGCCCGCCCGTGGTTGATTTGGAATTTGAGATGGATTGCCGCAGCTTGAAACAAGAGATCACACTAGGTTGATACTTGGCCGATATAAAAACCACCCAACAGGAGAATTCGTAACGTGTCTGAGCCTCAACCCCCAAGCAAGCCAGATGATTTCGAATACACGCATGACTGGTTTTCTAGATATATTCCGGTATGGAACCGTATTTTTGATCAGCATAAGCCGCGCAATATACTGGAAATCGGTTCCTTTGAAGGGCGTTCGGCGTGTTACATCATCGCGAAATGTGCCGCCGATATCGAGGGCGCGGCTTCCTTAACCTGCGTGGATACGTGGGAAGGTAGCGTTGAGCATCAGGCAGGTGGCCCAGTTGCGGCAGTCATGAGTCATGTCGAGCGTCGGTTTGATCAGAATACCGGGATCGCATTGTCCAGGGCTTCAGACCGCGTCACTTTACGAAAGGTCAAGCAGAGTTCGCACCACGCGTTGGCGAAATTGATTGCCGCAGGTCTGCTGCAGAGTTTTGACCTGATTTACATTGATGGCTCGCATGAGGCGCCCGATGTCTTGGCCGATGCGGTGCTTGCCTTTCAATTGCTGCGTGTGGGTGGCGTCATGATTTTTGACGATTATCTCTGGTCCATGGATCGCCCTGGCACGCAGGATGTTCTGCTGATGCCGAAGCCAGCCATTGACGCCTTCATGAACATCTACCAACGCAAGATGCAGGTCTATCCTGGCTTGCCTCTTGGTCAGCTCTATGCACACAAGGTTTCCGCATGACCTTGGGGTCTTGTGACGGAGCAACATAGGAAGCGAAGCATGGCAACCAAATTGCCGCAGGATCCGGGCCGGATCCGTGATCTCTCCGCCGCCATGGCGAAAGGCGAAATCACCGCTGAAGCCCTGGTCCGCCGTTATCTGGACCGCATCGCTGCCGTTGATGGCCAGGTCAAGGCCTGGATTCATGTGCTGGCCGATGCCGCGCTTGCCGAAGCGCGCGCCCTGGATGCGGAACGCCAGGCGGGTAGGCTGCGCGGGCCCCTGCATGGCATTCCCGTTGGCATCAAGGATGTGATTGACGTGCGCGGCCTGCCGACACGCGCCAATAGCCCATCGCGCGCCGATATCGCCCCTGCCAGCGCCGATGCCACGGTGGTCGCGCATCTGCGCGCTGCCGGCGCCATCATTCTGGGCAAGCTGCACACCACGGAATATGCCTTCTTCCAAAGCCTACCGCCCACGCGGAACCCTTGGGATTTGTCCCGCACGCCGGGTGGTTCTTCGGCGGGTTCCGGCGCAGCCATTGCGGCGGGCATGGTGCCTTTGGCGCTCGGCACGCAAACAGCGGGCAGCGTCAATCGTCCTGCCGCCTATACCGGCGTTTGCGCCTTCAAACCCTCCACACTGGCGATTGGCGGGGTTGGGGTGGTGCCGCTGGCACCTTCCTTCGACACCGTCGGCGCCTTCGGCGCCAGCGCGCAGGATGCGGCTTACCTTGCGGCGGGCTATGCGGCGGATCATCTGCGGCTTGCAAGCCGCACCGAAACCATGCCGCGCATCGTGCTGCTGCAAGACCCGCTGATCGAAAAGCTGCAGCACCCCGCAACGGCAGCGCGCGTCGCTGCATTTGCGGAACAGCTTAGCGCCGCAGGCCTCACGCTGCATCGCGCCAGCGCCGGCGCGGGGTTTGCCGATATGATCGCACGCCATCGCCGCGTCATGATGGCCGAGCTTGGGCGCACCCATGCCGGGCTACCACGCGATCGGATCTCCTCCGCCATCGCCGATGGCATTGCCGAGGGCCTCGCCATCCCGGATGAGGAATATCATGCGGCGCTGCGTGATCTGGCGGGTTTTCGGGCGCGCTTTTGGGCAGGCTTTGGGCCAGATGATTTCATTCTGATCCCCGCCGCGCCGGATGTGGCGCCGGAGGCCGGCAGCACGGGCGATCCTTCCTTTGTCATTCCCTCCACCGTGCTGGGCGGGCCGGTGGCCACGCTGCGCGCCGGATTGGCCGCGGACACGGGAATGCCGGTGGGTGCGCTGATTTTTGCCCGGCCCGGCGCGGATGCGGCCATGGCGTCCTTCCTATTCTCGGCCACCGCAACCGCGCTTGACCTTTAGGACACAAAGCTTGCCCTGCCCGGCCTTTCGGCACATCTACAGCCCAGCAAGGCTTTCGTGATAGGAAGCGGTCCGTTTTTGGCACGCAGGAGGGGTTTTGGGTTTCTGGGGCAAGATGATTGGCAGTGTCGCAGGCTTCGCGATGGGCGGCCCGGTAGGCGCCATGGTGGGGGCGGCGCTTGGCCATGCTGCCGATGCCGGCGCGCTAGGCGGTAAAGGCGGTACGCTTGCCTCTGCCACGCCGGACCTTATGGCCTTTCTGGGCAGTAAGGAGAATCTGTTTTCCTTCTCCATCGTTGTCCTTTCCGCCAAACTCGCAAAGGTGGACGGGCCGGTCAAGCGAGAGGAAATTGCCGCCTTTCGCCGGCATTTCCATGTGCCAGAAGAAGCTTTGGGCGAAGTCGGGCGGCTTTTCGATCAAGCACGCGAAAACGCCGAGGGTTGGGAACCCTTTGCGGAGAAGCTCGGCGAAGCCTTTGCGGATAATAAGGCCATGCTGGAAGATGTGCTTGTGGCTTTGGTGCAGATTGCGCGCGCCGATGGGCCGGTGACCAAATCCGAAGGCGATGTGCTGCGCGGCATTCATGCGCGTTTCGCCTTGGATGCCGCTGCCTGGGAACGTGCCAAGGGCGGCGGCGCCAGTACTGCGAGCAGCGACGGCACCAGCCGCGCCACACCGGACGCGCAAGGCGAAGACCCCTACATGATGCTGGGCCTGACCAAGCAAGCGAGTGATGAGGAAGTGCGCCTGGCCTGGCGCAAACTGATGCGGGAAAACCACCCAGACACCTTGGCATCCCGCGGTGTGCCGCAAGAATTCGTCAAGCGGGCCACGGAAAAAGTGGCGCAGATCAATGCTGCATGGGACAAGATAAAGCGGGCGCGGGGTCTTTAGTTTGCGTGGTTTCCGCGACATCCCAAGCCCCAATCATGAGGCGCGGCCCGAAGGCGCGGTGATTGATGCGTTAGTCTTACATTATACTGGCATGCGTTCAGGCGCCGAGGCTATCGCGCGGCTTTCTGACCCAGCCGCCAAGGTTTCCGCGCATTATGTGGTGGAAGAAGATGGCGCGGTGTTTCGCCTGGTGGCGGAAACCCGTCGCGCCGCGCATGCCGGCATTTCGCATTGGCGCGGGCGCAGCGCGCTGAATGCGAACAGCATCGGGATCGAGATTGTGAACCCCGGCCATGAATGGGGCTATCGTCCCTTTCCCGCACTGCAAATGGCGGCGGTGTGCGATTTGTGCCTTGAGATCATGGCGCGCCACCCGATTGATCAACGTAATGTGGTGGCGCATTCGGATATTGCGCCCGATCGCAAGCAGGATCCGGGGGAATTGTTTGACTGGCAGGGAATGGCTGCGAATGGCGTTGGGCTTTGGCCGGGCGCGGATGGGGCACCGGTAGATGAGGCCGCGCTGCTGACCTTGCTTGACGCGATTGGTTATCGTACCGATTTGCCGATTTCTGTTTTACTGACAGCGTTTCAGCGCCATTGGCTGCCTGGGCGCGCCGATGGAATTGCGGATGAGGTGACGCGGGCGCGGGTGGCGGCGGTGGCAAGCGCATTAGCCTAAACGCATGCGTAACACTGCCGATATCGCCGATTTCATCACGCATAATCCGCGTATGATGCGTTGCCTTGCGGTGCTCGCCGCGCATGGTCCAGCTGGCGCTTGGATTGGCGCGGGCTTTGTTCGCAATGCCGTGTGGGATCATCTTTCTGGGCAGGATACGGAAGCCACACCACTCGCTGATCTGGATGTCGTGTTTCATGATCCGGCCATCGCAACCGCTGAGCATGATGCAAGGATTGAGGCCGCGCTGTGCGCCGCGGCATCGGATTTACCATGGTCCGCGCGCAACCAAGCGCGCATGCATGAACGCAACGGCCATCGCCCTTATTGTGATGTTGCGGATGCCTTGGCCCATTGGGTTGAAACCGCAACCGCCATTGCCGCGCGCCTTGGGCCAAAGGGCGTTGAAATCCTCGCACCCTTTGGTGAGGATGATGTACTCGGCATGATCCTGCGCCCAGTGCCCGCATATCGCACCAAGCCCGAAGTGCTGCGCGCACGGCTTGAAGCTAAGGGCTGGCTCAAACGCTGGCCAAAGCTACGCGTGGTTGGGCTTGGCGTTTCCCCTTGACTACCCCACCCCCAAAGCGCCACATGCCGAAAGCGTCGGAAAGCCACACTCCAACGCAACGTCAAGCTTAGCGCTGAGTGAATCCGGCTCGCATGCCTCAGTGACAGCGGTGTAAGCAAAGAAGGCGAACGCTCGTCCGCGCAGCAACATTCAGGCCTGCGCTCGCTCGGGGGGTGCGTGGTCCGCGATGGGGGCCTCCGCCTGCTCGGAATGAGATCAGGATTGCTTAAATCTCTGCGTAGATCTCGATTAGATTACCGTCAGGGTCGCGGAAGAAAAGCGTGCGATGACCGAAGGCGTGGCTCGTTGGTGGCGAGAGCACAGCGATCTCTGTTCGTGCCAACCACTCGGCGCAGCGATCAACATCAGGGGGTGGAACCCGAAACGCGAGCTGGACGGAGGCGCTGCCTTTCGGCGTCGCCGGCTCGTCAGCTAGGCGTCTGGGGCGGGCAAGTACAAGTGTATTCGACCCAACACGGTATTCGCGCCAATTCTCAGACAACTCTCGGATGAATACAAATCCCAGTACATCCTCGTAGAAATGCCGCATAGCCTCCATATCCCGAACGAGGATGACAGTGTAATCGATCGCACGGATGGATTGAAACGGAGACGTCACTTTTCCAGCACCCATTCTGAATTATTAGTATTGATGCGTTCTTGCTTCGGTTGGCAAGCGTCAATAGCGCGCTTGGCGCAAGCAAAGCTGCCGCCGTTGCAGTTCTTTCCTGATTTATTTCAGGGGCATCGAATGTTATTAACTTTTCCGATATAAAAATGAAGTCGGTTTTTTGTGGTGCTGCTGCTTGGGGGCGTTTTCAACCCAGCCCGCATCGCCACAACCACCATCCGCGTTTCCCCTTGACCACCCCACCCCCATAGCCCCAGATGACGCCCAGCGTCAGACGGCTGGGCGGCCGCTGGTTCGTGAGTGATCACGGGCTGGAGGAAAGTCCGGGCTCCACGGGAATAGGGTGCCGGTTAATGGCCGGCGGGGGCGACCTCAGGGAAAGTGCCACAGAAAACAAACCGCCGCGGCGTGGCAGCACCCCGCGGTAAGGGCGAAACGGTGCGGTAAGAGCGCACCGCGCCCCCAGCAATGGGGGCGGCAGGGTAAACCCCACCCGGAGCAAGGCCGAATAGGGGCGGACGGCGCGGCGCCGCAAGGTGCTGGCGCAGGGGCATTTCCGCCCTTCTGCCCGGGTTGGCCGCGCGAAGCCCTCAGTAATGCGGGCTCCAGAGGAATGGCCGTCCATGCCCTGCAAGGGGCAAGACAGAACCCGGCTTACAGGCCGTCTGACGCTGCTTTTCAAGCACAATTCCGCTTTGCCCGGCCAACGCCCCCCACCCCCCGGGCGTTACTGCGAATTTATGCGCCAAATGCCTTCACAAAGGCATTTTTTAGCTTGTCGGCCCAGACTTTCCCATGGTATCCCATTTCATCCCATTAAAACCCCAATGCGCTCGGGGGGGCGAGCGGGGTTGAAGCGGGATGGTCGGGCGAGCCGGCGGGGTCGGGGGGCCCCGTCGACCGCTGAAACGCCCGGTCTTTGGTAATGGCGCAAGGCAGGCGCGCGGGGGGCGATGACCCAGTTCCTGGGCACCCATATCGGCAAATTGGACCGCAAGGGGCGTATTTCCGTCCCTGCGCCATTCCGTGCCGTTTTGGAACGCAGCGGCGCTGAGGAGCTGGTGCTGCGCCCGTCCCATCGCGCGCCCTGCATCGAAGCCTGGCCGATTGCGGCGTTTGAGGCGCTGGCCTCCGGCCTTGACCGGTTGGATGCCTTTTCCGATCAGGCGGATGATCTGGCCGCGGCGCTTTTCGCGGATGCCCATGCCACGCGCGCCGATAATGAAGGCCGGCTGGTACTGCCCGAAGCGCTGATCGCCCATGCGGCGCTATCCGATGCCATCGCCTGTGTTGGCGTTGGGCGAATCTTCCAGGTTTGGGAACCGGAAACCGCACGCCGGCGCACGGAAGAAGCGCGGCTGCGTGCACGCGAACGTGGCCTGACCCTGCCTTCAGCCTCTGGTGGCACGTCATGACCATGGAAGGCCATGTGCCGGTGATGCTGGCGGAAGTCCTGGCTACCCTCGGCCCGCAGGATGGCGCGACTTATCTGGACGCCACCTTTGGTGGTGGCGGCTATGCCCGCGCGATTCTGGAAGCAGCACCTGGTTGCACGGTTTTCGCCATAGATCGCGACCCGGATGCGATTGCGCGCGGTGCTGCCCTGGCACGGCGCTTCCCTGGCCGGCTGCATCTGATTGAAGGCCGCTTTGGCGATATGCTGGCGCTGCTGCGGGATCGCGGCATTGCGGCGCTTGATGGCGTTGTGATGGATCTTGGCGTTTCGTCCTTCCAATTGGATCAGGCGGAGCGCGGCTTTTCCTTCCGCGCTGATGGCCCGCTTGACATGCGCATGGAAAGAACCGGCCCCACTGCGGCAGAGTTGGTGAATAGCCTGCCGGAACGCGATCTGGCCGACATTATCTTCCGTTTCGGCGAGGAACGTTTCGCCCGCCGCATTGCGCGTGCCATTGTTGCGCGCCGCGCCGAAGCGCCCTTCACCACCACCGCTGATCTTGCCGCGCTGGTTCGGCGCGCTGTGCCACGCGATCCTTCCGGCATTGATGGCGCCACGCGCAGCTTCCAGGCGCTGCGCATCGCCGTGAATGATGAGCTGGGTGAGGTGGAGCGCGGCATCGCCGCCGCCATGGAGGTGCTTGCCCCTGGTGGTCGGCTTGTTGTTGTGGCTTTCCATTCCCTCGAAGATCGGATCGCGAAGCAGGCCATGGCGGCGGCTTCCGGCCGGGGGGGCGCATCGCGTCACGATCCCGCTGCATTGTTTGGCCGCCCCAAAGCATCCTTCCGCTTGCTGACATCCCGCGCGCTGCGCCCGCAGGAAGCGGAATGCAGCGCCAATCCGCGCGCACGTTCGGCGCGGCTGCGCGGCATTGAACGCCTGACGCCGGAGCAAGCAGCATGATCCGCCCGGTGACGCTTGTCAGCCTGATCGCCGCGGCAGGAGCCGGACTTTACCTTTATCAGGTGAAGCATTCCGTCTCCATGCTCGATCGTGAATTGCGCGAAGTGAACCGCCAGACGGAAATGGTCCGCGAACGTACGCAGATTTTGCGTGCGGAATGGGCGTTGCTGAATGAACCGGACCGGCTGCGGCAGGTTGCGCAGCGCCATCTGGCGCTGGAACCCATGGCACCAGCACAATTCATTCGAGAAACAGAGCTAGAGCGACGCCTGCCGGCAGCGCGACCCTTTGCTGGCCCCCCCTCCCTTTTTGGCCCCCCGGAGGCGCCGCCGGCAGCGCCGGAAGTGCTGATGATTCCTCGGCCCGTTGCTGTTGCACCAGTTGCGCAACCGGTTGCTTCAGCTAACCCCGCGCCGGCCCCGCGCGCCGTTCCGGCTGAACCACCGCCGCGCCTGAGTGCGGCGGCCGGTTCGCCGCCCGTATCAAGGCCAGCGCCACCGCCCCACACTATGGCAACGCCGGCACTCCATGTAGCGCCGGCCGCGCCGCCGCCGCCCGCTGTGGTGACCTCCGCGCTCGGCAGTGCCGTTGGCGCGCTGCCCCCGCCCGTACCCTTGCCGCGCCCCGTGCCGGTGGGAGCCCCGCAAGGGGCGGCCCGCTGAGTGAGGCGCGCACGATATGAGCGACGCTTTCCCCAATAACCCGCGCCAGCCTTCTCCTGATGCGTCACCCGGCAACCGGCTGCGTGAGTCGACGGTAACGGAATCGTCCAGCCGCGCCTTGGTACGCGTGATGCAGCCCGATTTGATGCGTCACGCCCAACTGGAAAGGTCGCGCGCGCGTCTGCTGCTGGCGGCTTGTGGTTTCGCCATGCTTTTTGGCGCGGTGGCGGTAAAGCTTTCGCTTGCTACCGTATTCGACCCGGCCCAGCCCAAGCGCGCGGCAATGTTGTCCCGCCCACCAGCGCCGCCGGCCGAAACACCGGTTTCGCGCGCTGCAGTCATGGATCGCAATGGCGAAGTACTAGCCGTTTCCCTGCCTTTGACGGCACTTTATGCCAATCCGAGCCAGATCCATGATCCTGTGGAAGCTGCTGACAAACTACGCCGCGTACTGCCCCAGCTTGATCGGGAGAGGCTGATTGCGCGGCTGACGGGTGATCGCCAATTCGCCTATATCGCCCGCGCGCTGACTCCGCGCGAAATGCAGGCGGTTAATAATCTTGGCGTGCCTGGTCTTTACTTTGAGGATGCGGAACGACGCTTCTTCCCGCAGGGACGCACCGCTGCACATATCATTGGCGGCGTAGATGTGGACGGCAACGGAATCGCCGGTGTCGAGAAGTATTTTGACGAAAGGCTGCGTACACTTCGCCGCGAGACGCTGCGACTTTCGCTTGATATTCGCGTGCAATTGGCGCTGCGCGACGCGGTGCAACACGCCATCACGGATTTCAACGGCATCGGCGGCGCCGGCGTGGTGATGGATGTGCATTCGGGCGAAGTCCTCGCCATGGTCAGCTTACCTGATTATGACGCCAATGATGTCGGGGCAGCGACCGCGGATGAACGCTTCAATCGCGTGACCGTTGGTGTCTACGAACCTGGCTCCACTTTCAAGCTGCTGACGGCTGCCATGGCACTGGATTTGGGTACGGTGCAGACCTGGAGCGGTTATGACGCATCGCGCCCCATCCGTGTTGGGCGGCATGAAATCAATGATTATCGCGGCAAGAATCGCTGGCTCGCCTTGCCCGAGATCATGGCCTATTCATCCAATCTGGCTTCCGCGCATATGGCCGCTGCGGTGGGCCCGGCGCGGCATCGGGAATTCATGCAGCGCATGGGCATGACATCGCGCTTGGGAATCGAAATTCCGGAAACCGCGCTGCCTCTGGTGCCCGGGCAGAAGACCTGGCGTGAACTGAATACAATGACCATTGGCTTCGGCCACGGCATTTCCGTGACACCGTTACACGTAGCAACTGCGGGCGCGACTTTGGTGAATGGTGGCATTCTGCGCCAACCAACTATCTTGGCGCAGCCGCCGGGTGGCGAACGCGAAGGGGTGCGCGTGATTGATCCACGCACATCGGAAACGCTCCGCCGGCTCATGCGGCTGGTGGTGACCGATGGCTCGGGCAAGGGCGCTGAGGTTCCGGGCTATTTCGTCGGCGGCAAGACCGGTACGGCGCAGAAAACCGGCCCGCGCGGCGGTTATCTGGAAAACAAGCGCATTGCCGCTTTCATCGGCGCTTTTCCCATGCAGGCGCCGCGCTATTCCATTTATGTGATGGTGGATGAACCAAAACCCAATGCGCGCAGCCATGGCTTCGCGACGGCGGGCTGGGTGGCCGCACCGGCGGCGAATATGGTGATTTCACGCATCGCACCCATTCTTGGCATGCTGCCGGAACCTGCGACCCCTGAGATTCAACGCGCCATCGCCATGCCGATGAATGGGCGCGGTGTGCCCGGTGCCGCACCGCCCCCCGTGACGCCAACCGCCAATCGTCCCCCGGCACGCCAAACCACCGAAACGCCGCCACGCGTCGCTGTCACTCAGCGCGAGGCCGCCCTTGCGCCTCGGTGATCTCATGCACGGATGGTCGGGCGGTGAAGACGCTGCCTCTCTCGACATAACGGGTCTCACGGCTGATAGCCGTGCGGTACGCCAAGGGATGGTTTTTGCGGCCCTGCCCGGTGCCCGCGCTGATGGGCGCGCCTTCATCGCCGACGCAGTGGCGCGTGGTGCGGCCGCCATTCTTGCCCCCGAGGGTACGGCCTGGCCTGCTGAGGCGCCACCGCGCCCACTTCTCACCAGCCCAGACCCACGGCGCGCCTTGGCCCTGATGGCAGCAGCGTTCTATCGCGCGCAGCCGGATTGTGCCGTGGCAATTACGGGCACTAATGGCAAGACAAGCAGCGTTGACTTCCTGCGCCAGATTTGGCGCCATGCTCGCAGAAAGGCGGCTTCGCTTGGTACGCTTGGGCTGATTGCGGATGGGCTGCCGCCTGGCCCTTCGCTCACCACGCCCGATCCGGTGGCGCTGCATGAAAGCCTTGCGCAGCTTGCGCGTGATGGTTTCAGCGCAGTAGCGATGGAAGCCTCATCGCATGGGATAGATCAGCGCCGGCTGGATGGGGTGCGGCTATCGGCGGCAGGATTCACCAATCTGACGCGCGATCATTTGGATTACCACGGCACCATGGCGGCTTATCGCGCTGCCAAGCTGCGGCTATTCGATACCATCCTGCCCGAAGGCTCGCCGGCCATCGCGATGGCAGATATCGAGCCGGAAACACTGGCCGCCCTCAGAGAAATCGCGATACGGCGCGGACTCGATCTTCGTCTGGTTGGCGCGGGTGGTGATGCGCTGGCCTTGGAGGCAGCGCATCCCTTACCCGAGGGACAGGCGCTTAACTTCCGCATTGCAGGCACGAGGCATGATGTGCTGCTGCCTTTACCAGGACGCTTTCAAGCCGATAACGCGTTACTGGCAGCAATGCTGGCTATGGTGACTGGGGTTTCGGAACGTGGCGCGGTGGCTGCGCTTGGCCGTTTGCATGGCGTGCGCGGGCGCATGGAACGCGCGGCCATCCTGCCAAATGGCGCAGCGATTTATGTTGATTACGCCCATACACCAGATGCCCTGACACGGCTTCTGGCAGCACTACGCCCGCATGTTGTGGGGCGCTTGCATGTACTGTTCGGCGCTGGCGGGGAACGAGACCCCGGCAAGCGCCCGCTGATGGGGCGTTCGGCAGCTGAAGCTGCGGATTGCGTCTGGATCACCGATGACAATCCGCGCAGCGAAGACGCAAGCGCGATCCGCACTGCCGTATTGCAGGGTTGCCCTGAAGCGGTGGATGCCGGCGCGCGCGAGGAAGCCATTGCCAAGGCCATGAGCGCCCTTGGCCCTGGTGATGTATTGGCTGTGGCCGGCAAGGGCCATGAAGCCGGCCAGGAAATTGCCGGCTTTGTGCACCCCTTCGATGATGTCGCCATAGTGCGCAAGCTGGCGGGGCTTTTGCCATGACGCCACTTTGGACCAGCGCCGAATTGCGCGCGGCCACCGACGGCGCGCTGGCGGCGGAATGCGCTGTCACTGGCGTATCCATAGACAGCCGCAGCATTGCCGCAGGCGATATCTTCGTTGCCTTGCGCGACCAACGTGACGGGCATGATTTCGTTGCCGATGCGCTGGCGCGGGGTGCGGCGGCGGCGATGGTGGATCACGTGCCCCAAAGCGCACTGGATACGGCTAAACTGTTGAGGGTGGATGATACACTGGCTGGGCTCACCGCGCTGGGCGCGGCGGGGCGTGCCCGTGCGGCGGCGCGCGTGGTCGGTGTGACCGGCAGTGTTGGCAAGACCACCACCAAGGAAATGCTACGCGTGGCACTCAGCGCTTTCGGCGCCACCCATGCCTCGGCTGCTTCGCACAATAATCATTGGGGCGTGCCGCTAACCCTGGCGCGGCTACCACGCGATACGGCCTTTGCCGTGATTGAAATGGGCATGAACAATCGCGGCGAAATCGCACCACTCTCGCGCCTCGCGAGACCGCAAATCGGAATCATCACCTCGATCGGCACGGCGCATATCGGACAGCTTGGCAGCCAGGCGGCGATTGCGGCGGAAAAGGGTGATATCATCGCCGGTATGGCGCCTGGCGGCACCGCCATTCTGCCTGCCGATAGCGCCTTCGCGCCAGAATTGATCGGGCGCGCGCGCGATGCCAGACTTACCGTGCTTACTCATGGCGAAGCAGCGGACGCTGATGCGCGCTTGCTGTATTACGAAGCTTCCGCGGATGGCGGCATGGCGGAAATCGCGCTGGCTGGCCAAACAATTCCGCTGCGGTTGACCACGCCGGGACGCCATGTGGCGCTGAATGGCTGTGCCGTCCTTGCCACCGCGCTGGCGCTTGGCTTGCCACCCGAAGAAGCCGCTGAAGCACTTGCAAACTTCGCGGCTAGCGCCGGGCGCGGTGCCATGCGCCGTATTCGCGTGGCGGGCGGAGAGGCGCTGCTAATTGATGATTCCTATAACGCCTCGGTCGCTTCGGTGCGCGCAGGGCTTGCTGTACTCGCCACGCAACCCACCAAGCGCCGCATTCTCGCTTTTGGTGACATGCTTGAATTAGGCGCGGAAGGTCCTGCACAGCACGCGGCGCTGGCACAAGATGCGGCGCAGCATAGCGATCTGGTGTTCTGCTGCGGTCCACTTTCAGCGCATCTTTTCAATGCCCTGCCTGAAGGCCAGCGCGGGGGGCTTTTTCCTGATTCCACCGCCCTCGCCAACGCCTTGCGCGCGGCGCTTCAGCCTGGTGATGCGGTGTTGGTGAAGGGTTCGCTTGGCTCTCGTATGGGCCTTGTCATTACTGCACTTTCGGCAGGAGACGAAACTTCGTGATCTACAATCTTCTGCTTCCCTTTGCGGAAGAATATGCACTGGCCAATTTGGCGCGCTACCATACCTTTCGCGCTGGTGCCGCCTGCATGACTGCGCTGCTGATTAGCTTGGTTTTTGGCTCTTCCATCATTCGCTGGCTGCGCGGGTTTCAGCGCGGCGGCCAGCCGATTCGTGAAGATGGTCCAGCGCGACATATTGTGGAAAAGAAGGGCACGCCCACCATGGGGGGTGTGCTGATTCTGCTGGGGTTGGTCGGTTCCACACTGCTTTGGGCCGATTTGCGCAATGGCTTTGTTTGGGCAGTACTGTTCATCACCTGTAGCTATGGCGCGCTTGGCTTTACTGATGATTGGCTGAAAGTGACCAAGCGCAATACCAAGGGTGTTTCTGGCCGCGCGAAGCTTTTGGTGCAGGCTGGCCTCGGTGTTGTCGCTGCACTCTGGCTCACCTGGCTCATGCCAGGCGCACTTTCCGATAAGCTCGCCTTCCCGATCTTCAAGGAATTGCTGCTACCACTTGGTATTCTGTTTCCACTGCTTGCGGCTCTGGTGATGATGGGATCATCCAACGCGGTCAATCTGACCGATGGGCTGGATGGGCTCGCGATAGTGCCGGTGATGATCGCGGCGACGGTTTTCGCCTTGATTGCCTACCTGGTCGGGAATCGTGTTTTCGCCGACTACCTGCAGCTGCATTACGTACCCGGTACCGGTGAGCTTGCGGTGTTTTGCGCTGCCTTGGTTGGTGCTGCACTGGGCTTTCTTTGGTTCAATGCGCCACCGGCGGCCGTGTTCATGGGAGATACAGGTTCGCTTTCACTCGGTGGCGCGCTGGGTGGGCTGGCGGTTGCGACCAAGCACGAAATCGTACTCGCCATTGTGGGCGGGCTTTTTGTGGTGGAAACGGTCTCCGTCATCATCCAGGTCTTCTGGTTCAAACGCACAGGCCGGCGCGTTTTTCTGATGGCGCCGCTGCATCACCATTTTGAGAAAAAAGGCTGGGCCGAGCCCACCATCGTGATCCGCTTCTGGATCATTGCCATGATCCTGGCGTTGGTTGGGCTTTCGACGCTGAAAATCAGATGACCGCGCCAAGCCCCCCCTTCACCCCCTTTCCCGGCGCGCGCATCGCTGTGGTTGGGCTGGGCCGCGCTGGCCTGCCAGCCGCCTTGCGCCTGGCTGCCTGGGGCGCGGAAATTGAGGTTTGGGACGACAAGCCCGAAGCACGCACAGCAGCGGCCGCTGCCGGGCTGACTCTGAAGGACCCCACCGCCGGCGCTTTCCGTGCCGATGCGTTGCTGCTTTCACCGGGCATTCCGCACCACTTGCCCGCGCCACATCCTGCCGCGCAAGCAGCCACTTTCGCCGGCAGGCCCGTCCTTTGCGATGTGGAATTTCTCTACCGCGCGGTACTGGCCAGCCATTCCGGGGCGCGTTTCATCGGCGTCACCGGCACCAATGGCAAATCCACGACAACTGCCCTGATCCACCATATCCTGCGCGGGTCCGGCATGGCCTGTGAGGTGGGGGGGAATTTGGGCCCGGCGGCGCTTGATCTCAATATATTGGGGTCTGAAGGGGTCTATACCCTCGAAATGTCGTCTTACATGTTGGAGCGAATCGCAACTCTGCGCTTCAACGTAGCTGTTATGCTGAACCTCAGCCCTGATCACTTGGACCGCCATGGAAGCATGGCCGGCTATGCCGCTGCGAAGGCTCAAATCTTCGCGCGTCAGCAGGCCGGCGATGTGGCTGTGCTTGGACAGGATGACCCGATGACCGCCGCGATGGGGGCTGGCTTGGCCGCGCGCGTCGTGCCGATTTCGGGCCTGACGCCACAGGCTGGGGGTATTTGGGCTGAGAGCCGGACGCTGCGGGACGATAGCGGGCCGATCCTTGATCTGGCGGCGGCGGTGGCTCTAACAGGCGCCCATAACGCACAGAACGCGGCAGCGGCAGCAGCGGCCTGCATGGCGCTTGGCGTCACGCGTGCGGATATAGCGCGCGGTATCGCAAGCTACCCTGGCTTGCCGCATCGGCAGGAAATCGTCGCCGAAGCCAATGGCGTTGTCTTTGTTAACGACAGCAAGGCGACCAATGCAGATAGCGCGGCGCGCGCACTGGCTTCTTATGGCCGCGTTGTGTGGATCGCGGGCGGCATGGCGAAGGAAGGCGGCATTGCGCCGCTGGCACCCTTCTTCACGCGCATCGCCAAGGCTTTTTTGATCGGGCGCGATGCGCTGAGCATGGCGGCCACGTTGCGCGAAGCTGGCGTTGCGCATGAAGTCGTCGGTAGCCTGGAAGCGGCCGTGCCGGCGGCAGCGCAAGCGGCTTTTGCTGGTGCGGCGCCTGTCGTGCTGCTTTCCCCAGCGGCGGCTTCCTTTGATCAATTCTCAGGCTTTGATGCGCGCGGTGATCGCTTCCGTGAACTGGCGCAGGCGCTGGTCGCTGAGCCGAGCAGGAGGGCAAGCTGATGGCGCTCTCCCGCGCGGATAACTCCATTCTTGGACGTTGGTGGTGGACGGTGGATCGCTGGACGCTGACGGCCCTGATGGTGCTGATCGGCTTTGGCTATGTGATGATGTTGGCGGCATCGCCCGCGGTGGCCGAGCGTATCGGTGCATCATCGCGCCACATGTTCTTCCTGAAGCAGGTTTTCTATCTGGCGCTGGCGGCAGCCGTGATGGTGGCGGTCTCGCTGCTGTCGCCACGCGGCGTTCGACGGTTCGCCCTGCTTGGTTGCGCCGGGGCTTTGGTGCTGACGGCGGCAACGCTCGTGGTTGGTGTTGAAATCAAGGGGGCAAGGCGTTGGCTGCCGATCCCTGGGCTTTCCTTGCAGCCGTCTGAGTTTCTCAAACCCTTCTTTGCCGTGGTGGCGGCTTGGCTGATTGCAGAGGGCATGGCACCAGGTTCACGATTCTGGGGCCGTGCGATCACGATTGGGCTTTTCGCCGTGATTGCGGTGATCATGAAAAGCCAACCCGATATCGGTATGCTGTTGGTGATGACGGCGGTGCTTTTTGCCCAGTTTGTCGTCGCCGGCTTGAATTTCTTTATTGTTGGCGGGCTGGCCATTCTGGGCGCTGGCGTTGGCGTTCTGGCTTACTTTCTTTTTCCGCATGTACAGTCGCGCGTGCATCGCTTTCTAGATCCCAGCTCAGGCGATTCCTATCAGGTGAGCGTCGCCATGGAAGCCTTCGCCAATGGTGGGCTTTTGGGGCGCGGGCCGGGTGAAGGGCGCGTGAAGAATGTGCTGCCCGATGCGCATGCCGATTTCGTCTTTGCCGTCGCCGGAGAAGAATTTGGCATGGTGGTGTGCCTGATCATCCTGGCACTTTTCGCCTTCATAGTGCTGCGCGGCTTGATGCGCTTGCTGGCAGAAACTGATTTCTTCGTGGTGCTGGCGGCGACCGGCCTGCTGACGCAATTCGGCTTGCAGGCTTTCGTGAATATGGCGTCCACGCTGCATTTGATCCCCACCAAAGGCATGACGCTGCCCTTCGTTTCCTATGGCGGTTCTTCGGTGCTTGCCATTGCGCTTGGCATGGGGATGTTGTTGGCGCTGACACGCAAGCGCATTGGTGAACGCGCCGCCGGAACCGGCTTGCCGAATGGTGCGCTCGCCACAGGTGGCGCAAGGTGAGGGGCCCCATGGTGCAGCCCATCATCATCGCCGCGGGCGGCACGGGCGGGCATCTTTTCCCGGCTGAGGCACTGGCGGCAGAGCTGATCCGGCGCGGCGAACGTGTGGCGCTGATGACCGATGCGCGTTCCGCTGCGTATGACAGCCCTGTCTTCGCGAATGCGGAGCGTTTCGTACTACAGGGCGCAGGGCTTTCTGGGCGCGGGTTGCGCCAGGCGCTGCGGGGTGCTTCGGGCTTGATGATGGGTACTCTGCAGGCGCGCCGGCATATCAGGGATTTGTCGCCCAGCGCTGTTGTAGGGTTCGGGGGTTATCCTTCCTTCCCGCCCTTGGCTGCAGCGCGGCTGATGCCGGCTGCTCGGCGTCCGGCACTGGTTCTGCATGAACAGAATGCGGTTTTGGGCCGCGCCAATCGCGTTATGGCGCGTGGCGCTGATCTGCTGGCGCTTTCCTATGCTGAGACAGCGATGGTGCCGGATGGTACACGAAGTGCCGTAGTGGGTAACCCCGTGCGCCCAGCCTTGGCGGCTTTAGCTGGGCAACCCTATCCACTGCCCGCAGAAGATGCGGCGCTGCGCGTGCTGGTGCTTGGTGGGTCGCTGGGGGCGCGGATTTTCGCCGATGTGGTGCCCGTAGCCATCGCGGCCTTACCGGAAGGTTTGCGCGCGCGGCTGCTGGTAACGCAGCAATGCCGGGCAGAAGATCTGGCTCGCACCCGTGCGGCTTACGAAGCGGCGAGTGTGCCGGCTGATTTGGCGCCTTTCTTCCCTGATGTAGCTGGGCGGCTCGCCACCGCGCATCTAGTCATTGGCCGCGCCGGAGCTTCCACCGTGGCTGAAATTGCCTGCGCCGGTCGGCCTTCTATTCTGGTGCCGCTGCCATCGGCGATTGACGATCATCAAACCGCGAATGCACGCGCGCTCGCTGCGGCTGATGCCGCAAGGGTTTTCGCGCAAGCCGCTTTCACACCTCAGGCGCTTTCGGAGGCGCTGATTTCATTTCTGAATTTCCCGGCGCGCTTGGCGTCTGCCGCCTCTGCCGCGGCGGCGCTGGCGCGCCCGCATGCTGCGCGCGATCTTGCCGATCGTGTCTTGGCGCTGGCGCGGCGCAGTATGGTGGGGGTTTCCTGATGCGCGCACTCCCCATCAGTATCGGCGCCATTCACTTCGTTGGTATTGGCGGCATTGGTATGTCCGGCATTGCCGAAGTGCTGCACACGCTTGGCTACCAAGTGCAGGGCAGTGATATTGCCGAAGGCGCCAATGTTGCGCGGCTGCGCGCTGCTGGCATTCCGGTCATGATCGGCCATGACGCTGCCAATCTTGGCAATGCGCAGGTGCTGGTGGTGTCCACCGCCGTGAAGCGCGACAATCCGGAAGTGGCGGCGGCACGGCAGCGACTGATCCCAATCGTGCGTCGCGCCGAAATGTTGGCCGAGCTCATGCGGCTCAAATGGTCTATCGCCATTGGCGGCACGCATGGCAAGACCACCACGACAAGCCTGGTTGCGGCCGTGTTGGAAGCGGCGCGGCTTGATCCCACCGTGATCAATGGCGGCATCATCAATGCCTACGGCACCAATACGCGCATGGGTGGCGGCGAATGGATGGTAGTGGAAGCCGACGAAAGCGATGGGTCGTTCCTTAAGCTTCCCGCGGTGGTCGCTGTGGTTACCAATATGGATCCGGAACATTTGGATCATTGGGGTACTGAAGAAGCGATGAAGGAAGGCTACGCCCAGTTCGTCGGCAATATTCCCTTCTATGGTTTCGCGGTGCTTTGCATTGATCATCCGGAAGTGCAGGCGATGATCCCGCGCCTTTCGGATCGGCGCATCGTGACTTACGGCTTTTCCCCTCAGGCAGATGTGCGCGCCGAACGCGTGATCATGGACCGCATGGGCGCCACTTTTGAAGTGACCGTGACGGATCGGCTGAGCGGGCGCGTCCGCAACATGAAGCCCTTCCGCCTGCCCATGCTGGGCCAGCATAATGTGCAGAATGCGCTGGCAGCGGTGGCGATTGCGGCTGAGATGGGCGTGGATGAAGTTACCATCCGTACTGCGCTTGCCGGCTTCAAGGGCGTGAAGCGGCGCTTCACGCGTACTGGCGAAGCGGGCGGCATTACGGTGATTGATGATTACGGCCATCACCCGGTGGAAATCGCTGCCGTTCTGAAGGCCGCGCGGCAGGCCGGCGCGCGTGATGTGATCGCGGTGGTACAGCCGCATCGCTATTCGCGGCTTGCATCCCTGTTCGAAGAATTCTGCGCCTGCATGAATGATGCGGGCACGGTGATTGTGGCTGATGTCTATGCCGCCGGCGAAGCGCCGATGGAAGGCGTGGACAAGGATGCGCTGGTGGAGGGGCTCCGCGCACGCGGGCATCGTTCCGTGGTGCCGCTGCCAGGGCCTGATAGCCTGGCGGAGATGATCCACGCCATTGCACGCCAAGGCGATTATGTGGTGTGTCTGGGCGCAGGCAATATCACCAATTGGGCGCATGCGTTGCCGGCGCAATTGACAGAATTGCAGGCGCGCGCGCGCGGGCGCCTGGCGGGGGCGATGAAATGATGCCTCAGCCCATCAGCCAAGCCGTACTGCCACCACTGCGCGGTCGCGTGGAGCGCAACGCGCCGCTGGGTCCGGCCACCTGGTTCCGTGTGGGCGGGCCAGCGGATGTGCTGGTGCGGCCGGCGGATCTGGATGATCTGTTGCTGCTGTTGCGCGACATGCCAGCCGATATGCGGCTGACCGTATTGGGTGCCGCTTCAAACCTGATCATTCGTGATGGCGGGATTGCGGGTGTGGTGCTGCGCCTCGCGCGCGGTTTTGGTGATGTGGTGGTGGAAGCTGATGGCGGTATCATCGCCGGCGCTGCCGCTTTGGATGTGACGGTGGCGGAAACCGCTGCGGCTGCTGGGCTTGCGGGGCTTGAGTTTCTGGTCGGTATTCCGGGCAGTATCGGCGGCGCGGTTGCCATGAATGCCGGCGCTTATGGCGTTGAGATCAAGGATGTTCTGGATTGGGCGGAAATCGCCACGCCTGAGGGTTTGCTGCGCCTGGATGCGGACGCTCTGCACTTCGCCTATCGTCATGCGCAATTGCCACCGCGCGGCGTTGTGGTGCGGGCAAGGCTGCGCGCCATTGCCGGTGACAAACTCGCCATCGCGGCGCGGCTTGGTGACATTCGCGCTGCACGTGAAAGCACGCAACCCGTGCGCGCGCGCACCGGCGGGTCCACTTTCAAGAATCCGCCCGGTGATCGCAAGGCCTGGGAATTGATTGACGCCGCCGGGTGCCGCGGCCTGACCCAAGGCGCGGCGCAGGTCAGCGATAAACACTGCAATTTCCTGCTCAATCTGGGGGGCGCTTCCGCCGCCGATATCGAAGCGCTGGGTGAGGAAGTGCGCGCGCGCGTGCTGGCCCATTCCGGCATTGCGCTGGAATGGGAAATCCGCCGCATCGGAAGGGTACAGCCATGAAGAAGCAGGTTGCCGTTCTTTATGGTGGGCGTTCCGCGGAACGCGAAGTGTCGCTTTCTTCCGGTAAGCAGGTGATCGCTGCGCTGCATGAAGCTGGCTTTGCTGTCACGCCGATTGATGTAGGTGATGATCTGGGCGCTGTGATTCAGGCGCTGAACGATCCGCGCCCCGATGTTGTCTTCAATGCGCTGCATGGGCGCTTTGGTGAAGATGGCTGCGTTCAAGGTATGCTGGATTGGCTTGGCTTGCCCTATACGCATTCGGGGCTGCGCGCTTCTGCCATGGCGATGGACAAGGCTGCCGCCAAGGCTGTGTTTCGTGCTGCCGGCCTGCCTGTTGCGGATGATCGCGTTGTGACACGCGCCGAATTGGAAGCGGCAGATCCGCTGCCACGCCCCTTTGTGGTGAAGCCGGTGAATGAAGGTTCATCTGTTGGCGTCACCATTTTGCATGAGGGTGACAATCGCCGCGCTGCCATAGCGCGTGGCTGGACGCATGGCGATGCCATCATGGTGGAAAGCTTCATCCCGGGCCGCGAACTGACCGTGGGCGTGATGGGTGATCGCGCGCTAGCCGTCACGGATATTCTGGCCGATGCCGGCCAATTCTACGACTATGAGAGCAAATACGCCGCCGGCGGGTCACGTCATATTCTACCGGCACGCATGGCACCAGAAAGCTACGCGGAAGCTTTGGATATCGCGCTCCGGGCGCATCGCGCACTCGGCTGCCGCGGCGCATCGCGTACTGATCTGCGCTATGATGACACGCAGGGCGAACCTGGCCGATTGATCCTGCTGGAGGTCAATACGCAACCCGGGCTAACGCCAACTTCGCTGCTGCCGGAACAGGCGGCGCATTGCGGCATGTCTTTCCCCGCGCTTTGCGCTTGGATGGTGGAGCAAGCCAACCATGGCGCGTGAACGCTTGGCCAGCACTTCCACCAAAAAGCGCAAGGAGCCTGGGCGCCCCACGGCCTTGCGGATTTGGCTGCGCCGGTCACGGCGCTTCGCCGTGCCTGCACTTTACGGCAGCGCGATCTTGCTGGGTTTTGGCGTCATTGCCTATGGCATTGCCGTAGTGGACCCGGCAGGTCAGGCGCGCCGGCTACTTGATCAGGTCGCCATGGTTGGCCCTGATCGTAGCATGACCGTGCAGGCCGTGATTGTTGACGGGCGGCAGAATACGCCGATCGAATTGATCCGCGAAGCGCTTGGTGTTTCGCGTGGTGATTCCATGCTTGGCTTTTCCCCAGACGATGCGCGACAGCGGCTGGAAGCGATCCCCTGGGTGGTGCGCGCGCATGTGGAACGCCACCTGCCGGGCACTATCGTTCTGCGCCTTGAAGAACGTAGGCCCTTCGCCATTTGGCAGAATCAAGGACGTTTCGTCATTGTAGATCGGGACGGAAAGACGGTTGCTACCGATGGGCTCGATCAATTCGGCCCATTGCCCCTTATTGTCGGCCCTGGCGCGGATCGTGCCGCTGCGACACTTTACGACCTTCTGGCGGCTGAAGCTGCTGTGGCGGAACGCGTTCAGGCCATGGTGCGCATCGGCGAACGGCGCTGGAATCTACGCTTGCATAGCGGCACTGATGTGCTGCTCCCGGAAATAGCCGAAGCGGCGGCCATCAAGCGCCTTGCGGAGTTGCAGCAGGAAGCCAAGCTTTTGGATCGTCCACTTGCCGCAATTGATCTGAGGCTGCCTGACCGGCTGGTGGTGCGCACCAATCGCGAAGCACCTGAAACCCCGCCTGCTCGACCTGTGGCGCGAAGGGAACGCGGATGAACCAACTTGCCCGCTTACCTAACGCTTTTGAACCCACTGCTGCGCCACCGCGACGGCGGCGCCAGGCGCGCAATGGGATTTTTGGGGTGCTTGATATCGGTTCCACGAAAGTGGTCTGCCTGATTGCGCGCATTGAAAGTGATGGCAGCCCACGTGTTCTGGGGTTTGGTTGGCAGCGCGGACGCGGCGTAAAAGGCGGTTCCATTGTTGATCTGGAGGAAGCCGAACGCGCCATCCGTGCTGCGGTTGGCCAGGCCGAAGAAATGGCGGATACGCGGCTTTCAGGTGCCATTGTCAATCTTTCTTGCGGTCAACCCGATAGCCGGCAATTGCATCTGCAATGGGAAATCGGCGGGCGCGCAGTAACCGAAACCGATCTGCGTGCCATTCTGAACGATGGTCGCCGCCGCACAGCGGAAGAAGGGCGGGAGACGGTTCATGGCATTCCGCTTGGCTTTACCGTGGACGCGACGCCGGGCGCGGATGATCCGCGCGGCATGATTTGCGATATGTTGGGTGCACGGCTGCATATGGTTTCGGCCGCTGAAGCATCACTACGCAACCTTGGCGCTTGTCTGATGCGCTGCGATTTGGAAGTGGAAGAACTTGTCTCCGCACCTTTTGCTGCCGGATTGGCGACACTTGTCGAAGATGAAAAGCAGCTTGGCGCCACGGTAATTGACATGGGCGGCGGTACCACAAGCCTTGCGGTCTTCAGCGAAGGGCATCTGGTGCATACCGCGCAAATTCCCGTGGGCGGCGGCCAGGTGACGAATGATCTGGCAACCATCCTTTCCACACCCGTGGCGCATGCGGAACGCATGAAAACGCTGCATGGCGCGGTGCATGGCGGCGCGGATGATGAACGGGAATATCTGCCCGTACCCCTGCTGGGTGAAGATGAACATCACATCGCACGCATTCCGCGCGCCATGGTGGTGGGCATTATCAAGCCGCGCCTGGAAGAAACCTTCGAGCTAATCAAGGACAGGCTTGATCAAAGCGGGCTTGGCAAGGAAGGCGGTGCGCGCGTGGTGCTAACCGGCGGCGCATCACAACTTGTTGGCGTGCGTGAAATGGCCGCGCGTATCCTGGACCGCCAGGTGCGGCTGGGCCGCCCGCAACCCCTTCGGGGCCTTGCCGAAGCGGCATCTGGGCCAGCCTTCGCTGGCGCCGTTGGGCTTTTGCTGTGGGGCGCCGGAGAAGGCCGCCCTGTACTCGATATCGCGCCCGGCCCAGTCAAGGCCGGTGGCGCGCTGCGTCGTTTGATTCATTGGCTAAAGGATCGTGTGTGATGCGACACCCTTCGCCCAAGCTTTTCAACCCAATTCGCCCATCAATGCGTGAGGAGGAAAACCCATGACCCTGAACCTGACCATTCCGCAAAACCAGCACACTGATTTCACACCGCGGATCACGGTGGTGGGTGTTGGTGGCGGCGGTACCAACGCAGTCAACAACATGATTTCCATGGGCCTTGATGGGGTTGAATTCCTGGTTGCGAATACGGATGCGCAATCCTTGATCCATTCCCGCGCGGATCGCCGCGTGCAGCTTGGCCCGCATCTCACGCAGGGTCTTGGCGCGGGCGCCAAGCCAGAAATCGGCCGTGCGGCGGCTGAAGAAGCAACGGAAGAACTCGCGCGCCATATCGAAGGCATGCATATGATCTTCATTACCGCCGGCATGGGTGGCGGCACTGGCACGGGGGCGGCGCCGGTGATCGCGCGCATGGCGCAGGAACGTGGCATCCTTACGGTTGGCGTGGTGACAAAGCCCTTCGATTTCGAAGGCCCCAAGCGGCGCAAATCCGCTGAACAGGGCATTGAGGAATTGCAGCAGGTTGTTGATACGCTGATCATCATCCCCAATCAGAATCTTTTCCGCCTGGCGAATGAGCGCACGACCTTCCAGGAAGCCTTCAAGATGGCGGATAACGTCCTTTACATGGGCGTGCGCGGTGTGACCGACCTGATGATCAACCCCGGCATCGTCAATCTGGATTTCGCCGACATCCGCACCATCATGGCTGAGATGGGCAAAGCCATGATGGGCACAGGCGAAGCCGATGGTGAAGATCGTGCGCGCCGCGCCGCAGAATCCGCCATCAGCAATCCGCTACTGGAGGATATCTCCATGCGCGGCGCCAAGGGTGTGCTGATCAATATCACTGGCGGATATGACATGACGCTGTTCGAAGTGGATGGCGCGGTCAACCGCATCCGGGAAGAAGTTGAGGAAGACGCCAATATCATCTTCGGCACTTCAGTGGATGAAACGATGAATGGGCGCATCCGGGTTTCCGTTGTTGCAACGGGCATTGATGTGGCGGGTCAACGGGAAGCGGAAAAGCCAAAACTGGTGGCCATGGGCGGCGGCGCTGCGCAGCCAATTAATGCCATGCCGAACCAGACCATCGGCGCCACACCTGCGGGCCCTGGGCTGCCCTTCATGCGCCGCGCAGCGCAAGCGGTACCAGCCATGCGGCCGGCGGTGGTAGACACCACACCAGAACCCATGCCTGAAGTGGCGCCAATGACAGAACCGCCGGTGATGTTGGCACCGCAACCCGCCATTCTGCCGGAAGCACCGCAGCTTCGTGTGCCAGTGGCCGAACCGATGGAACCGGAAATGCCTCAAGCTGCGCCGCGTTCTGCCGGCTTGCGGGGCCTTTTTGGCAAGGTCACCGGTATGGGTGGCATGATGAAGCGCAATCTCCCACCGCAGGCTGAACCGCAAGGCTTCGCGACCGAAGTACCGCCGCCGGCACGGGTAGAATCAGCGCCCACACCACGCTTCGAAGCAGCACGGCCTGCGCAGCAGGATGAGATGAGCTTGGAGATCCCTGCTTTTCTACGCCGCCAACGGAGCTGATGAATCGCGCATTCGGAAGCCATCAGAAATGATGGCTTCCGATTTATCCAAATAAGATTTAATGCCAAAAACACTCAAGCCCCAAGAAACAGAAGCGCAGTTGCAGGTTCACTCCCAATCGGCGGTGTCAATCAACAAAACTGGTAAATGTCTTGGTCTTGAAATTGTAGTAGACCGGCTTGCCCGTAGCACCAGTAACGAGCAAAAACCAATCACGCTTTGCGCGCATGGCTGAGCGCTTCCAGACGTAGCGCGCTCGCCAAGGGTAGGTCGGAACCGGCACGCGCCTCATCTACCTGCACCACTAAAGCCGCCAGGCTTTTGCTCCGATCTTCTGCAACTTTCTCCAACACAATCCAAAACTCAGCTTCCAAGGCCACGGAAGTTGCGTGACCCGCGAGGCGAAAGGAGCGTTTGATCAAATGGCTTTTCATGTCGCGACATCATTCACGAGAAAAAGTGCAATCTGCGCGCTTTCAATGCGCTAACCTGAATAGCTCGCGATTTCGATCAGATTGCCATCGGGATCACGGCAATAGACCGACATGATAGGCCCCAGCGCACCCGCTTTCGCAACCGGGCCAACTTCTACCGTCACACCACAGGCGCGCAGGTATTCCGCCACCTGATCCGATTTCATGGTCACCACAAAGCAAAGATCATCCGTCCCTGGAACACCGCCCGCCGCGCCCGTGAACCATTCTTCCTGTGTTGCCGTGACAGGTCGCAGATTGATTTTCTGCCCACCGAAGCGAAGTGAGGTACGGCGATGGGGGCCGAATTCCTCCCGCTCCATTCCCAGCACGCGCTGATACCAGGAAGCGGAGATTTCCACGTCGCGGCAAGTGATAACAAGATGGTCCAGGCGGTCCACGGCAAAACGCATGATGCTCAGCCTTTCTTCGGCAAACGGGCCGTCACTTCGATTTCAATGCGCATGATGTCAGTTTGCAGCCCGGCATGGATCAGTGTTGAAGCCGGGCGGGCCTTGCCGAAATGCTTGCGAAAGACTGGCCAGCAGGGCTCCCAATCTTCCCGCCGCGGCACAATGGTCAGCACGCGGACAACATCATCCAAGGTGCAGCCGGCTTCGGCCAAGGCGCGGCTGATATTGGCGAAGCATTGTTCCACTTGCGCCACCACATCGGGTGCGATGGTCATGCTGGCGTAATCATAGCCCGTGGTGCCGGATACCCAGACATAATCGCCATCCACCACTGCGCGGGAATAGCCGATTTCCGCTTCGAATTTCGAACCAGAGGAGATCAGGCGGCGTTCATTCATGGCTTCATGTCCTTCTCAGGCAGTCAATGGTCCGCCGCATTTTTCCGGGCGGAATTTGCGTTCGGTGGAGGCTGGAAACTTCGCTAATTTATCTGCCGGGCGGATCGGGCGGCGCAGCAATTC
>CAMCZJ010000005.1 GCA_945886995.1 Asaia bogorensis | reverse complement strand
AGGGGCCCTCCTCATGAGCCGCGATCTCGGTGATCCAATGATGCTGCGCATTCCGGCCGTCTGCTGCGGCTCGCATGCCGCCGGAGGTAAGATCAAACGCGGCCACACCTTCCCGAGCCCCACGCCGTGCCAAGCGAACCAATAGTGGCGGGAGATCGTTCCGACCCTCGCAGGCAAGCTGAAGGAGCTGCTGCGCCGCATCTTTTGTTCGAAAGCCATCGCCCTGTGGGTCGAGGCTCAAGATAATGTCCCGAAGAAGATCATTCATTTTCATTTGTTCCTTCTCCATTTCATGTAATCTGCGCGTCATCACTGGCCTCCCTGCGTGCCGGGGATGGGTGCGCAATGCTGTCCATCACGCTGCGCGGTTTCGTTGAGTAAGGTCAGGCGATAGGTGGTACGCCCAACATGAACGATGCGCGCCGGTTCAAAGGCTTTACGAGTGCGCTCGGGCCAGGCGGTGTATGCGCGCTCAGGAACCTTGAAGGTGATCTCAAGGTAATCGCGCGGGTTTTCGCCACCGGCATAAATTTCGTCGGCCAGCCGCGTAAGCTTTTCCTGATCCCAGTCGATTTTTTTCGTCAATTCGGCGGTGATTTCGACCGAGCCATCCTGAAAGCGCACCGTGCCGGTATCCTTGCCGGCCATACCGCGTGCCGCGATGGCGCGCTGCTGGTAGCGAAGCCCGATGGCGCTTTCGATCCAGGCCTGCATGCGCTCGGCAGCATCAGCCGCCTCGCGGGCATCCGATTGCAGCAGAGCGAGATGCTCGGCTGGTAGCGCGATGATATCGCCCATTTGCATGTGGCGAAGGGCTTCGAGCGTTGGGCGGTTGGAGAGCGCGTGCATCAGGCGTTCTCCCCAAGAATCATGGCGATCAGGTTGCGGCTGCCATCGCGCGGACGCGGGCGCGCGATGATGAGGTATTCGTAATCCTCGAAGCCGTGGCGGATTTGTACGAGGTGGGCAAAGCCACCTTCGGAGAGCTTCAATGCCCTTTCAGCAAGGCGGATCAGCGCAAGCCTTTCCTGATCCTCCAGAAGCTTCAGCTGCGGGCAGATGCTTCGTGCGAGCGCGCCGCGGAAGTAGGTGAGACGATCGCCAGGCGCCGCAGCGCCAAGCCAGGAGCAGAGCGAAGCTTCGGTAAGAAGCTCCGGCACTGCGCGGGGGTCAGGAAGGTGTGTGTCCATACTTAGCCCTACCCAGGCACATTCAAATCCGTCTCAGCCTGGCGAGCTGATTCCACCGATGAGCAGGCGCAGGCGCATTTCGCGAATGCGGCGATAGAGAACGGAGCGCGGCAGCGGCCCCGCACGCCCGACCTCGTGCGGTGTGGCGTGGCAGAGCGCTGCGCAAATGCTGTGGTCGCGCTCGTCAAGCAGCGCACTTGCGCGATCGAGATCGAGGTAGCGTTCCAGCGCGGCGATCGCATTCGTATTCTGGCCGCACCAGGCGGCGTAGCCTTCGCTCTCCGGAATGATGTCCGCGAGCTTCAGCGGTTCCTCCTGGCCGGGCACCGCGTCATCCAGCGTCGCGTCATGCCGCTCGCGCTTCTCGCGGCGAAAGCGTGTGGCGAGGCGTGCTGCGCGGTGCTGGAAGCAGACCGTGGCGAAGGCAGCGAGGCTTCCGCGGGCCGGATCGAAGGATGGCAGGCGGGTGATCAGGTCGAGCAGCAGGTCCTGCTCGATATCCTCTTGCTCATGGCCGGGCCGACCCAAGGCGCGGCGCAGCCGGCGTGCTTGGGTCTTTGCGATGGGGCGGATGATGTCGAGATCGCCGAGGGAAAGCTGGTGTGCCACGCGTGTCGCTCCTGCTGCTTGTCTGTAACGTCAGGAGACAATCACGGCGGGTCGGGGGCGGTATTGGCGGAAAGGGGCAGAAAGGGGAATAAATACCTTGTGGGATTTACGCCCCTGAATTGAATCAAGGCGTTAGGCCGCTTTCGGGGCATAATCCCCCGAACCGGGCCGATTTCCGCCCTAAGCCTGTCGGGAATCTCATCCCAGGGCGGGGCCTGTGGATACTGGGGAAAAGTGAACATTAAGCGAACATGGTATTGACCATTCACGCAGATGCTTATCATAATAGTCCTATGTCCATCACCGTGAATTACCCCCATCTCCCCCTCTCAGGCGCCCCCCGGCCTCTCCCGGCAGAGACCCTTTGGGGCGTCGCCGCCCAGGTGCGCCGCCAGGTCATGGCCGGCCGGAATGGCTTTGCCGTGCCCATCGCGGCGCTGGTCGCGGCAAGCCGCCGCGTCACAGCCAATGGCCAGGCGATCACCGTCGACTGGGAACTGGGCCAGCCGGTCCATGACGCCCAGGGCAAGGCGGTCCTTGGCGTTTGCGAGACCGATCCGGAGCTTCCGGGGGCGGCGCTGGTCTCCATCAATGGTGTGGTGGTGGCCGGTCGCGATGATCTGGCCGTCAGCACCGCCGCGCATGAATTGGGCCATGTCATTTTTGATGTCCCAATGGCGCTTGGCACACCGGTGCGGCGCTATCGGTCGGTGACCACTGATCCCGATGCGCTGCTTGATAAGCGGGCGGCCGCGTCGGAGCGCCGGGCCAATGAATTCATGGGCGCGCTGCTTGCGCCGCCAGTGGCTTTGCATTTGCGACTGTTGCTGCATGCGCATGCCGAGCGGCTGCGCACCGTCAATGCGCCGCATCGTGGCAGGCCGGGATCGCGGGTTCTGGCGTCCGACAATCCAACGGAATCGGTTGAAGGCGTGATGGCGGCGCTGGCGATTGATTTCGGCGTTTCGGAACGTTTCATCGCCGTGCGGCTTGATCGCTACGGCTTGGTTCAAGGAGGGGTATGATGAGTTTCGGGTCGGTCATTCGCAATCGCCGGACTGCGCTTGGCATCAGCTTGAATGACCTTGCGGAGCGGCTGAAAATCTCGCCGGCCTATTGGTCGCGCATAGAACGAGATCAGGAAAACCCGCCGCGCGATGAACTGATAGAACGCGCTGCCGCCATTCTTGGTGTGCAGATGGACGAACTTTTTGTCGAAGCTCAGCGCCTGCCGCCCGACATGCGTGAGGATATGGGGCGGGTTGTGCTGGCCTATCGTCGTCTGCGGTTTATGGGGAAGAGATAGGCGTCATGGGCGTCCGCATCGTCAGGAAGCCATATTACGGAATCGAGGAAGTCTGCCGGCGGTGGGAAATCTCCGAGGCGGATCTGGCTGGCTTTGTGATTGAGCGTGAAATCACGCTTTCAATCGTTGTCGCAAGCCTCCTGGTGGAAATTGGCACGATCGAAGAAGTTGATGATAAAAATTGGTGTTCTATTCCCGAAGAACGGCGGCACCTTTCTGGGGCTTTAGATCTTCACCCTGTAAACGCATGGTCCATTCTCACTGAGGGGTCGCAAGTCATCAACTCTTTTAAGGCAGCCGGCGACGGATACATTAGCATCGAGGGTCGCGAATACGAAAACGGCGAATTACATGTCGTGCGCAGCCAGCTGATTGTGCGTCATGCCGAGTTGGTGCGATTCGAGGCCGCTCAGGATCAAACTGCGGCGCCTGTTGCTGCTGTCGCGCCGGGAGCGCCGGTGGTGCTGAACGGACGCGGCGCGCCGGCGAAATACAAATGGGATGATTTCTACTGCGCCTTGGCCGTCATGACCCATGCCGATGGCGTCCCGGAGACGCAGACTGAATTGATCCGCCGCATGATCGACTGGTTTGCCAAGCAGAATCTCTACCCGGATCCAACCACGGTCAAAAGAAAAGTCGCCATCTTTTGGCGTCAATATCACGAGGCACTTGCGCAAAGCCCCGCTTGAGTGGGACGGATCGTCACCTGGGTGGGTAAGGCTAAGTATGAGCCCGGCACCCACCCCCCCGAAACCTCACCTGCCAGCGCACCTCCGCGAGGTCTGCGAGATCCTCGCCCGCGGCCTGCTGCGGCTGCGCAGCCGCGGTATGCCGGCAGAAGATACGGAAACCGCCAAGCCCGGAGACATTCGCCTACACTTCCAGGCCCCCCAGCGCCGTTATGCGAACCCCAAGAGAAAGGGAACCGCATGAAACGAACTGCACCAGGCGAGCCAAGCCCACCTCCGCTCATCATCCCCGCCATCCCGAAGCAGGACGTGCCAGCGCGACTTGCCGCGCTGCCGCAGGCCAATATCCGCGATTTGAAGGAGCAATGGCGCAGCCTCTTTGGCACGGAGCCACCGCCCTACAACCGGCGCTTTCTGGAAAGGCGCATCGCCTATCGCATTCAGGAATTGGCCTATGGTGGCATGAAGCCAGAAACCATCGCGCGCCTGGAAGCGCTGGGCGAACAGATTGATGGCGGCAACATCACCCTCCGCCGCATACGGCAGGATCAGCGCCCGATCGCCGGCACAAGGCTGCTGCGCGAATATCAGGGCGTCGAACATGTCGTGACTGTCACGCGCGATGGCTACGAATATCAGGGCCGCCCCTATCAATCGCTCTCCGCCATCGCGCGCGCCATTACCGGCACGCGCTGGAATGGCTGGATGTTCTTTGGCTTGCGAAAGGCCAGCGCATGACACGCCGCGATCCTGCATCCCCAACGCTCACGCGCAAGCGCCGCTGCGCGGTCTATACCCGCAAATCCACCGATGAGGGCTTGGAGAAGGAATTTAACTCCCTCGATGCGCAGCGCGAATCCTGCGAGGCCTATATCGCCAGCCAACGTTCCGAAGGCTGGGTGCTGGTGCATGACCGCTATGATGATGGCGGTGTTTCCGGCGGCACGCTGGAACGCCCGGCGCTGAAACGGCTGTTGGCCGATATCGAAGCCGGGCTCGTGGATGTGGTGGTGGTCTATAAGATCGACCGCCTGTCACGCTCACTGATGGATTTCGCGAAGCTGGTGCAGATTTTCGACCAGAACGAGGTGACCTTCGTCTCCGTCACGCAGTCCTTCAATACCACGACCAGCATGGGGCGGCTGACGCTGAATATTCTGCTGTCCTTCGCGCAATTCGAACGCGAGGTGATCGGCGAGCGCGTGCGCGACAAGATCGCGGCATCCCGCGCGCGGGGCATGTGGATGGGCGGTCCGGTGCCGCTCGGCTACCGCGTCGAAAACCGCAAGCTGCTGGTGGAAGAAGCCACCGCAACCACCGTGCGTCGCGTGTTCGAGGGCTTTGCCGACATCGGCTCCGCCACGCGCCTGCTGCCGATCCTGCGTGCCGAGGGGCTTCTCACCAAACACGGCCGCCCCTTTGACAACGGCGCGGTCTATAAGCTGCTCGCCAACCGCGTCTATCTTGGCGAGGCCGTGCACAAGGGCAAATCCTATCCCGGCGAGCACGCCGCCATCATTTCCCTGGCGCTGTGGAACCGTGTGCATGAAATCATGGCGACCAACCCGCATATGCGGGCTGGGCAGGCGCGCAATCGGTCCCCTGCCCTGCTGCGCGGGTTGATCTTTGGCGCCGATGGGCGCGCGCTGTCGCCCACGCACACACGCAAACAGGGGCGCTTGTACCGCTATTACGTCAGCCAATCGGTCCTGAAGGGCGGCGCGGATGATGCGCCCTATCGCCGCCTGCCGGCAGGTGAGATTGAGGCGTTGGTGCTGGATCAGCTTCGCGCCCTGCTGCGCCAGCCGGAGGTGGTGGTGGGCACCTGGCGCGCGGCGCGGGCCGAAGCGCCGGACCTTGGTGAAGACACGGTGCGCGACGCCCTGGCCCGGTTTGACCCCGTCTGGTCCGAGCTATTCCCCGCCGAGCAGGAACGGCTGATCCGGCTCCTGGTGCAGCGCGTGGTGGTCAGCGAGGCCGGGGCGCAAATCAGCCTGAACCTTGAAGGCCTCGCCAGCCTGGCGCGGGACCTTTCGCAACCGAAGGAGATTGCCGCATGAAGGGCGTGACCAGCGTTACGGTTACAGTGCCGCTGACGATCCGCCGGCGCGGCGGGCGGAAGCAAATCATCGGGCCGGATGGGGCAGTGGCCCGGCAGGGCGGCGGCGGGACCGGGGTTGTCTCGGTGAATGGCGACCCGGCACTCATAAAAGCGCTGGCGCGGGGCTTTCGCTGGCGGCGGATGCTGGAGGAAGGGCGGTATGCCTCCATCAGCGAAATGGCGAAGGCCGAGGGAATTGAGCGGGGGTATCTCGGCAGCCTGCTGCGGCTGACGCTGCTGGCGCCGGAAATGGTCGAGGCGATCCTGGATGGGCGGCAGCCAGAGGGGGTGACGCTGCCGGGGCTTCTGGAGGGGGTGCCGGTGGTGTGGGGGGAGCAGCGTAAGGCTCTGAGCCAGCACGGCAGTCTTGCGGCACACTAGGTCCGCAGGCTTCAAACGAAAGCCTGCTAGCTACGCCATTAGCCTTTCAAGCCGTTCTTTACGTTTGCGCCAGTCGGGCAGTACTTGAGTGAGAAGTGCGAAAAATTTTGCTCCATGATTGGGCTCCGTCATATGGCAAAGTTCATGTGTAATGACATAGTCAATCGCATTCGTCGGGGCCTCAATCAGACGCAAGTTGAGCAATAGCCGCCCGGCGGGCGACATTGAGCCCCAGCGCTGCTTGATTTTCCGGATAATCAGACCTTTCGGGCGATAGGCACCCGCATCTGCAAAGCGGTCGAGATTGACCTCAAGGCGCTCCGCAAACTTTGTGTGCGCCCGTTCGCGGTACCAGCCCTCAACGAGAGATGCGATAACTTCGCGATTTGCAGGTTGCCGAGTGACAACATGCAGTAAGCCTCGGGCGACCTTCACCCCCTCTTGCTCGCCGCGTTCAATCTTTAGGCGATGCTGTCGGCCCAAATAAAGGTGCGTCTCACCAGGCAAATAGCGACGTTCAGGCGTGCGTGGAAGGAACTGACTGAAGAAGCGCTGCTGCCGTAAAATCCATGCGGCACGCTTGCGGACCTTGGCAATGATCTCATCGGGCGCAGCACCCATCGGCGCCGTCACCTGGACGTTTGCATCAGGCTCCACAGCGATTTCAAGCGTCCGGCGATGACGCCGAACAACGCCAAACCAGATGATGTGCGATCCATAACGCACACAGTGCTTCTCAGCCTTCAATCTGGGAATCTCGCACGTGCCAGATCCATGATCTTCTGTTGAAGGTCATCGACCAGATTGACCGGCAGTTCGAGACCCTTCTCGTCACGCAGGATATCGAAGAAGTAATCATCAATGGCGTTGCGCATCTTGTTTTGGGCAACTTCGTTGGACCAGACATCGACTATGTGGTGCTTGCTGATGATATCGATCACCTTAAGCGCTATGTCAGCCACTTCATCAGGGGGTATCTCATGTTCCTCGTGATTGCTTAGCTTCCCCTTCAGAAGCCCATAGAAAGCTTGGGCATCATCATTTTCGCGCAAGGCGGCTGGTACTTCGGAGCCGCGATCCTTTCGTGCCACCTTGTCGGCGACCTCAACAATGTTATTCAAGTAATCCCGCTCGGAAAGGCGCTTTTCCCGGTAGGCTTGGATTGTTTCTTCGAGCAGTTCTGAAAATTGCCGATAAAACGCCGGGTCCTCATCCATCCGTTCCGTAATGGCGCGGCGCGTAGCGCTGGCGATACGATCCGCCTTGGATGCTTCAGAAATTCCTTGCTCCTGCAACACCGCCGTCAGAGCGCTGGGGTCATTAATATTCACGAGTTCAATGATGGTTACTGCAGGCATTGCAACCACATGCTCGTCGAGCAGCTTCTGGATCTTTGGTTCAAATTCCTTGAGGTCCACTACTTCCTGATAACGAAGCTGGACTGACCGACGAAGCTCATTGAACTGCTTCCAGTCGCGCTTCATGGCGTCGATTTTATCATCGTCGAACACCTCCAAGAGCTTGTCAGACGAAAGGCAAATATGCAGGCACCGGCTGAAACTGCGTAGCCTTTCATAGAAATCCTGTCGCACAGCCTCATCAGCGAGTAGCTGTTCGAATTGCTCCATATCCTTCTTGTTCTTGACCGGCTTGAACAGGTCCCAGAGTTGTTCGTGGAGCTGCGGTAGCTTGCGAATTTCCTCTCGGATATCGTGTACCGTACCGGCCAGATCGCCAGTCTCATAACCTTCCAGCGCGCTATAGGTGCTCAAAGCGCTATCAAGTTCTCCCAGCAGGCCCTCATAATCGATAATGAAGCCAAATTCCTTCTCGGCCTCACCCTCATCACAAAGCCGGTTCACCCGGGCGATTGCCTGCAGAAGATTATGTTCCCGCAGTGGCTTGCAAACATAAAGCACGGTATTTCGCGGCGCATCGAAGCCAGTCAAAAGCTTGGATACAACAATCAGGATTTCCGGGTCACCGGAGCCCTTAAAGGCGCTGATGATCTGGCGATTATACTCATCCTCAGTCTTGAAACGCGCCATCATCTTATCCCAGAAGTTGCGCACAAGGTCCTTCGAAGCCTTGTCCACTTCCTCATGGCCTTCATTATCATCAGGCGCCGAGATAATGATTTCGCTGCTGACGTGCCCAATTTCGTCCAATATCTCCTTAAAGCGCACCGCAGAGGCCTTGGACGGCGCGACAAGTTGGGCCTTGTAGCCAGTGCCCTGCCAGTGCTGCCGGTAGTGTTCGGAGATATCGAAAGCCTTGGCCTGGATGGCCTGGCTGGTCTTACCCAGCGCATCCATGCGGGAGAATTTGCGCTTGAGGTCCGCCTTTTGGCTATCGGTCAGGCCAGCGCTGATTTTCTCAAACCAGGTATCAATCACCTTACCGGCGATTTGCTGTTCCACCAGGCGGCCCTCATAAAGCAATGGCACGACCGCGCCATCCGCCACGGCTTCATCTATCGCGTATTTGTGGATTAGCCCGCCAAAGGTCGAAAGTGTATTCTTTTCCTTCTTCAGCAAAGGCGTGCCGGTAAAGCCAAGATAGCAAGCCTGAGACAATAATCGGCGCATTTTGGTGGCGAATTGGCTATGGCCGCCATAACGCCCGGTCTGGGTCCGGTGGCTTTCATCCACCAGCACAAAAATATTCCGATCCTGATCAGCAGCAGCTGCACTGCGGGCGGCGCTATCGAACTTATTCACGATGGTCGTAATCAGCGGCCTGCGGTCTTCGATCAGGTCACAAAGATGAGTGCCGCTGGTGGCGCGCACCGGTTCCATATCACAGGATTTGAAGGTGTCCTTAATCTGTTTGTCCAGATCGTCACGGTCCGTCACGATGATGATACGTGGGTTGCTGATGCTTCTTTCCAGTGCCAGCGCACGCCCTAGCATGACCATGGTGAGGGATTTGCCGGAACCCTGGGTGTGCCAGATTACGCCACCCTTGCGCACGCCATTATTATCAAACTGCCGGACGCGGTCCAAAGCCTTGCGGATCCCGAAATATTGCTGGTGGCGGCAGATTTTGCGTGCGCCACCATCAAAAACCGTAAAGCGCCGGATGATATCAAGTAGCCTTTCAGGACGGCAGAGCGCATGCACCGTGCGGTCCTGGGCGGTTACGGCCCGCAGGCCTTCCGCTTCCATGGCATCAAAATAGGGGCGGGCGGCGGCAAAATCGCCGGAGAAGATAGCCTGTTTTTCTGCATCACTGAGTGGACGATTGGCGAGCGGCGCGATGGTGGCTTCCGTATCTTCTTCATCCCGCCAAGTCTGCCAGAATTTCCGCGGTGTGCCGACCGTGGCGTAATGCGCTTCAACCCGGTTCATGGTGAGCAGCATTTGGGCGAAATGGAATAGCTGGGGGATGTTATCCTCATTCTGGTAGCCGATTAGTTGGCTTCCAGCTTTCTTAAGGCTTTCGGTCGGGCGCTTGTTTTCAATGACCAGTAGCGGAATGCCATTGACGAAGGCCAGGATATCGCAGCGCTTGGTTTGCGTGCTGCCTGTGCGTTCAACCGCAAATTCAGCGGTGACATGATAGGTATTATTGGCCGGTTGGTCCCAATCAATATAGCGGAAGGAATAGCTTTTGCTGTCACCATCGATCGTCTTGGTGATGGTGGTGCCAAGCACCAGCGTATCATAGATATCCTGGTTGGTGCCCTTCAGGCCCTTCAGCTTGTCTGGTGTGGGCTTTAGCCGCCGAATGGCCTCATGCGCATCCGCAAGGTCAAAGGCATATTCCTTGCCACGATGGCTGTAGCGATTGATGCGGAGCAATGCTTCGGCCAGCACATCATCCAGCACCACGTTGCGCAGACGATTGCCGCGCTGAGCCACAGCTATTTCTTGTGACAGCGGCACGAAGCCGAGTGCCACAAGGAGCTGCAAAGCTGGGATTTGGGATTGGTGCTTTTCGGCGGCGTTGAAGCTCATGGCCGTATGCCTGGCTGCCCTTGCGGCTTTTGATGGGCAGCGTTATATGAATAGCCAAGGATTGGGAATTTCCCGGTCGACATTAGGGTCCTGGGTCTCCTGGGGCCCTTTTGTTTTTTGGAGCCATCACAAGGGGTTAGGGGAAGCATTTTACCTCTCCCAGCTTGGGGCGGATGATGTCATAGGCACGGTTTGGCTGCCCCGGCCGCAGGGTTGCCAGCGCAATGGGGCGGGCGATCAGGTCTGCAAGCTGCAAGCCAGCTGCATTGGAAGCCTTGGGCATGAAAACCGGTTGAAAGTCGAACCGGCTGAAATCAATTTGGCGATAGCCCCATTGGCCATCATTGTCGGCGATGCGTCGGAATTCTAGTTCCAATTCAGGGTCTTCTTTTTTCTTCCCTCGGCTTTCAAAAACCACATGAACGGTCCTGCCTTCCTGCCCCTCGCGCGCCAGCATGGCATGCAGCCTTTCCATGCAAAACAGCATGGCAATTTCATAAGGATTGCGCGGATGGAGATATTTCCGGCGCAAGGCTTCCTTTTCAATGACCGAGGCGAAGATGGTCATGGGTGCATCCTGCACTAGCCCGTTCAACCCTTCATAGAAGCGCTCTCTCAGGGCGCGGTCGGTCATCAGAAAAGCGAAGGGGCCTTTACTTTTGCGGATTTCATGTTCGTGCAGCACAACAGCATCGTGACCCCAGATATCAAATTTGAATGCCTGAATGGCTGGGGTGATCTGACGCAGATAGGCGTCCTTACGCATGACACAAAAGGCAAGCGCGAATACTGGGTACTCGGGGTCTATCGTGGTCAGGCCGTGATCACCGCTTTCATCAACGAAAACGATGAAATCTGAAAATTCAGTCATGAGGATTAACACGCCATTCGCCGGTCAGTAGCTTTTGCATCAGGCCGCGTTTTTGGCGGGTGAGTAGGTCAATTTCTGCTTCTATTGCAGTGAGCTCTGCGTGCGATACATTTACCACTTTGGCGATAGCTGATTGCTCGGCGGCGTCCATTGGAAGGCGAAGTTTGCCTTCGAGGAAACGGCGATTCGTGATCGCGATGGTGTTCTTGGCGCCTTTCTGTACCAGCGGGTGCAGGTAGTTGCGGACGGTGATCGGGGATTCGAAGAGGGCATCGAGGATGACGCCGAGCGCTTGGGTCAAAGGGGTAAAAACGCCATAAAGTGGCGACACGATTACCTCTGCCGAGATTTTGCTCTGCTTGATGATACCGAGCGGGTAATCTCCTGTTGGGCTCTTGGTGTAGACAATATCGCTCGGTAGGACGCGGTTGTAGTGGGCAGTGTCTGCGGCGGCGAAGGACCGGCCGAGGTGCTCGATCTGATTGATCAGGCCCTTGTGGACCGAGACCGAGAAGACTTCCTCCGCACCGGTGCCTTGCAGTCCGTGTTCGGTCAGCACCTCACCCAGTGTCACTTCGCGCCATTCGCCTGTGAAACCAGGCAGCCGCGTGCACCCCGTGAACAGGTGAGAGCGCATCCAGATGCGACGTTGAAGGTTCGCCGCCCGTAACGCCTCTAGCTTTTCAATGGCCTCGTCCCAGGTCCGTAGGATTTCGGCGATCTTACGCTGTTCGGAGAGCGGCGGGAGAGGAAGTGGGCAGTGCTTGCGAAACTCCGTAGGATTGATGTTCGCTTGGCTGACACCCCGCGTGGAGAGACGCTTCAAAGCTCGTTGCGCGATAACCGTATTGAGCCAAAAGTTTACAAATTCCGGATCAGCTTGATCTCGGTCTACATCTACCCGGACAAGATAGGATGCGAAAACTGCGTCGGAGTCCTCTCTAACAATTCCAACTTTTCCGACAAGGTCGGGGCTGTTGGTTCGGTTTAGTAGAATGTCTCCACTCCGAAGCCGCATCTCATCCCAATTGGCGCCACCGTCATCAACTGTAGCCAAATTATCAAGATTTACAGACCCATTATTGATGTCGCGCATCCCGACGATCGGCGTGTTGCCGGTAGTATCGCCGGGCTCGCTCAGGCCGTACTGCGTCGTCAGGAGAGCTTCACCAACGGGCACTAGGCGCCAATGTTCCGGCAAAGTGCTATAGAAAAGGGAGCGGGTGAAGGCAGACCGAGAATTCTTGCGCTCAAGCATCACTGCTACCCTTCTTCCGCGTAGTCCGCGCAGCCTCCGCTATCTCCTCCAACGCCGCAATATCTGCCTCATCCGCCGCCAGTGCCTCCACCGCGCGACGATTGGCTTCAAACACTTCAAACCGTTCAACGGCTAATTGCTGCGCCACATCCATGCGCAGCCGCCCGGCATGGGTCAGCACATCGCGTTCATTGAAGGACAGGAAGGCATCCAGCTTGTCGGCCCATTCCGCCATGGTCACGGCGCGGCGGCGCTTTGCCTGATCCTCGGCATAGTCGAGATACATCACGACAATGCGGTTGAGTTCCTCAACCTCCTCGGCTTTCAGGTAGTTTTTCGCGGTGCCGATGTCGCCCTTGCGCACCACGGCGCCTTTCCAACTGGTCAGGCCCATATTAGGGGAAGCTGGGTTGCTGCGGCTTTCAATCAGCTCGGCAGCGGTTTGGCCGGTCACGGCCCAAAGCATCTTGTTCTGCACCTTCTTGAAGAAGGCCTGCGCCTGTTCGGATGTTTTGTCGTAATCAATGGCGGTGGCGTAAAGGTCCCGCACCTTGTGATAGAAGCGCTTTTCTGAAGCGCGGATGTCCCGGATGCGGGCAAGCCATTCGTCGAAATAATCCCATTGGTCGGCCTGCTTCAGCCGGGCATCATCCATGGCGAAGCCCTTGACTAGGTATTCGCGTAGAACCGTGGTAGCCCAGCGGCGGAATTGGGTACCGCGCAGGGAACGGACGCGGTAGCCTACCGAGAGAATCACATCGAGGTTGTAGGCGTCCACCTCGCGTTCGACCTGCCTCGTGCCCTCGGTTTGAACTATCCGGAATTTCCGGATAGTTGCCCCCGAGTCGCATTCCCCCTCGGCGAAGACGTTACGGATGTGCTCGCTCACGGTGCGCACATCCTTGTCGAACAGCTCCGCTATCTCCCGCTGGCTCAGCCATACGGTCCCGCCAACCGCCCTCAGGCCAATGGTCGCGGCGCCATCCTCGGTGCTGTAAAGGATCAGCTCGCCCTCAGACATTCACGCCAAGCTCCTTCAGGTAGCCTGCCATTTTGGCCCGTACCTCGACCAATTCGGCTTCGATGCTGTTGATCTGCTTTTGCAGGGCGGCGACGTCTATTTCTTCCTCTGCCTCAAAAGTATCCACGTAGCGGGGGATGTTCAGGTTGAAGTCGTTCTCGGCAATCTCATCCGGGCTCGCGCGGTGGGAGTATTTGGGCGTCTCGGCGCGGGATGCGTAGGTTTCAAGCACCTTGGTCAGGTGCCCTTCTTCCATCACGTTCTGGGTCTTGCCGGGGGTGAATTCCTTGCTGGCATCAATGAACAGAACATCGCGGCGGGCTTCATTGGCGCCGCCCTGTTCGCGGGAACGGTCAAGGATCAGTATGGCGACAGGAATGCCAGTGGTGGTGAATAGGTTGGCTGGTAGGCCAATAACCGCATCCAGCAGGTTTTCTTCAATCAGCGCCTTGCGGATGGTGCCTTCCGCGCCGCTGCGGAACAGCACGCCATGGGGCACAATCACCGCCACGCGCCCACTTTGGCGTTTGGCGATTTCCACCATATGCGTGATGAAAGCGTAATCCCCTTTGGATTTCGGCGGAACGCCGCGCCAGTAGCGCTTGAACTGGTCTGTATCCGCGCCTTCGGCGCCCCATTTGTCCAGGCTGAAGGGCGGGTTGGCTACCACCACATCAAAGCGCATCAGGTGGTCGCCTTCGATCAGCGTGGGGTTGTTCAGCGTGTCGCACCATTCAATGCGCGCGGCATCCTTGGCATGCAGAAACATGTTCATGCGTGCCAAAGCCCAGGTGGCGCCGTTCACTTCCTGCCCATAGAGGGCGAAATTGTCGGAACCGACCTGTTCGGCCGCGCGAATGAGGAGGGAGCCTGAACCGCAGGCTGGGTCGCAGATGGTGTCGCCCGGCTTTGGCGCCGCAAGCTTGGCCAGCAGCCGAGAGACAGCGGCGGGCGTGTAGAACTCACCAGCCTTCTTGCCAGCGTCTGAGGCGAAGCGAGAGATGAGGTAGATATAGCATTCGCCGATGATATCTTCGGTGACGCGAGAGGGGCTGAGGTCCAGCGCGGGCTTGGCGAAATCCTCAAGCATGTTCTTCAGACGGCGGTTACGATCCTTGACGCGGCCCAGATTGGCTTCCGAGTTGAAGTCAATGTTCCGGAAGACGCCTTCCAGCTTGGCACGGTTCTGGTCCTCGATCTTTTCAAGGGCCATGTTGATGAGTTCGCCGATATTCGCCTCAGTGCGGGCTTCATGAAGGTCATAGAAGCTGGCGCCTTCGGGCAGGACGAAGCGTTCGCGTTCTAGGCGCCTGCGGATGCGGGTTTCGTCGCCGCCGAATTGCTTGCGATAGGTTTGCAGGTGATCGTTCCAGAGATCGGAGATGTATTTCAGGAACAGCATCACCAGGATGTAATCCTTGTACTGGGCGGGATCGACAGCGCCCCGGAACGTGTCGCAGGCAGCCCATGCGGCTTGATTGACCTGCTGCTGCGTCAATTGGTCGCTCATGTCCGGCTTTCCTTCTGCGTGGTGTGAATTCGCTTGCTTTTGGCGTGTTCTGCAAGCTTTTGATTGATGAGGTTCTGCTTCGCATCCGCCAGGAGATGCACGAGAGCGTATTCCCGGGCAGCGAGGCTATGTGCCGCGACGATGCGCCGTTGGGTTGGTAGGTCCGGGACATCAATGTGAAGCTCATCAAGGCTGGCCTTTGGGACCATACGAATGCTGGTTCCGCGAGCCGCGATGTCGAAATGGCGCTGCGCTTCGGGTTGATTGATCGCCCATGCCAGATAGTCGGGCGAGATGATCTCGCGCCTGGGCCGCAGGACCATCAGGGGGGACACGGCAACAGCCGGTTCAGCGAAGCGATCATCAAGGGCGACGGCTGAATTCCGATCACCGCGAGAGCGAAACAGCACGTCGCCGGCCTGGACCAGGTAGCGGTCAACGCTCTCTTTGATCAGCACGCGCGAAAGCCCGGTGCTGTCCACACCACCTTCGGCCATGTCGCGCAGCTGGATGGCCAAGACGCCATGGCTGGACGCTTCGAGCTTTGCCCGAGCGGTGTAGCCAAGACGAGTGGTGCAGACATCAGAGAGGCGCATAGAGAACTCTGTTTTGCATCTACAGATCATGCCACCGGGGGATCACCATGTCAATCATAAAAAATCTGTGTGGTGGTTACAGAGATATTTTAAGTGCGCGCGCCACAACAGGCGTCCGGGGGATTTTCCCCACCCGAAGCCCGAATCGCTTTCATTGCAATTTTCAAAGTATTTCGCGTTCGATGGAAGTTTTTTCGTTGTTGGACCTGGGCGGTTAGTCCAGATCGATTTGTAGGCGGCTGTCGGTTTCTCTCTTCAGTTCCGGCTATCCCACCGGTCAGATCGGGAAAAACGAAAATCTAATGCATAAAATAGGGCTCGTATTGAAGGTATGCCGCCTTTTTTCCGCCCCCAGTTCCATTCCCCGGGGCATCTATTTCACCAACCCATGCTGCGCCGCAGCATAAGAAAGCAACATAAAATCAACGCGTTAAACCTTGGTGGAAAAATCGGCTCACCCTCAAGCTTTGGAGAGAATCCCCCGAATCGGAGAGAAAAAGCCCGACTATTCCGCCCCCTCACCATCAAGGTTTCTGGCGAAAAGCCCGCAAATACTCGGGAATTTCCAAGCCCACCCAGGGCTGAGAGCATGTTTTGGGAAAGGGAAGTGGCGTCCCGTACGGGATTCGAACCCGTGCTGCCAACGTGAAAGGCTGGTGTCCTAGGCCTCTAGACGAACGGGACAAGACCGGAAGGCGCGCTCTGTAGCCCCAGTTGCGCGCCGCGCCTAGCCCCCCTTGGCAATTTATCGTGCAAGCTTGCCAGAAAATCCCCTTCCGGCTTGTTTGATCACCTTCATCACCTTTGGTCATCCCCATGTCAGAAGCCCAATGCCGGCTCTATCTCATTACCCCTCAGCGGCTTGATCCCCAGGCGTTTCGGGCGCCGCTCGCTGCGGCGCTTGATGCGGGCGATGTTGCCTGCCTGCAGTTGCGCCTCAAGGACGCCTCGGAAGATGAAATCGCGCGCGCCGTGGAAATCCTCATGCCCATTGCGGCCGCCCGCGGTGTAGCGTTTCTATTGAACGACAACGCCGCCCTTGCCGCCAAACTTGGCTGTGATGGCGCGCATCTTGGCCAAGGTGATGGCGACCACGCCGCAGCACGGCGCCTGTTGGAAGGCCGCATTCTTGGCATCACGTGCCATGCATCGCGCCACCTTGCCATGGAAGCCGGCGAATTGGGCGCGGATTACGTCGCTTTTGGTGCCTTCTTCCCGACCAAGAGCAAGGAAACCATCCACCGCGCCACGCCAGAAATCCTGACCTGGTGGCATGAGATGTTCGAAATTCCCTCAGTCGCCATTGGCGGGCTCACGGCGGAAAACTGCGCGCCCCTGGTGCAGGCCGGGGCCGATTTCCTTGCAGTCATCGGGGCGGTTTGGAACCATCCGGCTGGCCCTGCTGAGGGCGTGCGGACCATGAACGCGGCCATCGCCGCCGCTTTTGCTCAAGGATAGTGCCAAGCCCACAGATGGGGCCTCAAGCCCCTATGCGTCCCGGCAACTGCCAAGCCTAAAACAGCTTCGGCCAGCGCGCTGTGCGATTGCGCTCTTGTTCGGCGGTCAGCTCGTAAGGCCCGTCGCGGACACCGCGATACGCCGGCGTGGCCACGGGGGGCGTGGTCCAACAATCCACCTGGCCAAGGCTGCGCGTGCAAAGCGGTTGCACGGGCGGCGGCGCGTTGGAAGCACAATAGGTCTGGCCGCGCGCCAGCCGTACGTAAGAACAATCCTGGCCCGTCAGCAAGGACACCACATTATCGCCGATGCCGCGCTGGGTTAAAACAAGCGATGCCCCCTCAGCCACCGCTGGAATGGCGAGCAAAGGCGCGCCTGGGGCACCGACGCTTTCGCAGCCGGCCAGCAGCATAAAGACCATCAAAAGGGGGCGTGTTTTACGCATTCCACAACAAGACCTCAGAAAAGTTAATGAATTGCAAATTTTTTCCTAAAATCTTTACCAATCCGCCCCTGAAGCCCAAAAATCCCCGTTTGACCGCCAAGGCAGAAGGGCTTAGCCCTGCGACAAATCGCCTTTCTAATCCGAGGACCGCCTTGCCCGATATTTTTGATGAGGTTGCGGAAGACCTCCGCGCTGAACGCGCCCGCCGACTATGGAAGCGCTACGGGACTCTGGTCTTGGGCGCACTTGTCTTTGTGCTGGCCGGCATTGGCGCCCATCAAAGCTGGCGCTGGTACGAAGCGCGAGAGGCTGAAAAAGCCGCCATCGCCTTCATGGCCGCCCATCGCGCGGCAGAGGCTGAAGGGGCGGACCTCAAGGCCATGGCACAGCGCTTTGAGGAAGTCTCGCGCGGCGTGCCTGCTGGCTATCGCGATTTGGCAAGGCTGCGTGCCGCAGCGCTTAAGGCTGAAACGGGACAGTTTGCTGAAGCACTTCGGCTTTATGATGCGATCGCCGCCGATAGCAGTGCCGATCCGCTTTACCGGGATTTGGCGTCGCTGCTTTGGGTGATCCGCTCGCTCGATCAAGGGGACCCGGCGATGCTGGCGGCGCGGATCACGCCGCTGACGCGCGCCGATTCGGCTTGGAATGCTTCGGCGCGCGAAGTCGCGGGGCTGATTGCGCTGCGGGCCGGCCGGCGTGATGAAGCGCGGCAAGCCTTCCAGGCGCTAGGCGCCGATGTTACTGCGCCACGCGGTGTCAGGGAAAGGGCGCAACGGCTTGCCATGGGGCTAGAAGGATGACGGGGCGGGATATCTCTCGGCGCGCTTGGTTGCTGGGTTCGGCGGGAATTTTGGCCGGCTGCGACACATTGGATAGCATATTCGGTGAACGCCGCGTGAAAATCACGGGTGAGCGGAAATCTGTGCTCACCATGCCGGATCGCAGCGTGGAAGCGGATGCTGACGCGCGTGGGCTGACCATCTCGCTCCCCGCGCCAGAAGCGCGCGGCCTTTGGCCGCAGCTTGGTGGCGCGGCCAGCCATGGTGGTGGGCACATCGCCCTTGGTGGCAATCTGCGTCAGGCTTGGTCCGCCAGCTATGGCACTGGCACATCCTTCCGGCGCCGCGTGGTCGCGGGGCCAGTTGCCAGCGCGGATCGGGTTTTCATGGGCGATGCGGATGGTTTTGTTTCCGCCTTCGATGTCGCTTCTGGCGCGCGGCGCTGGAGGGTGGATACCCGCCCGGAAAATGAACGCGGCGATGGCGGCGGTGCGGGCGTGATCGTTGAAGGCGAAACTGTTTTTGTCGCGACCGGGCTTTCGGAAGTGCTGGCGCTTTCCGCTGCAGATGGGTCGGTCAAATGGCGCGTGCGCCTGCAGGCGCCGATGCGCGGTGCGCCTTCCTTCGCCAATGGCCGGATTTTTGTCACGAACTTGGATAATACGCTGGTGGCGCTTTCCGCCGAAGACGGAAAACTGCTCTGGCGCTATCGTGCCCAGGCGATTCTGACCGTGCCGCTTGGCCTGCCGCCGCCTGCCATTTTGGGCGAAACCGTGGTGGCGGGCTTTCCTTCCGGTGAAATTCTTGCCCTTCGCGCCAATGATGGCCGCGTGATCTGGAGCGACAGCCTAGCCGCCGCGGGTGCCACAAGCCTTGCCGATGTGGGCAGTGTGCGCGCCGCGCCGGTGATTTCAGGCGGGCGGGTGATCGCGATTGGTATGGGCGGTGTCGGGCTTTCCATTGACTTGCGGGCGGGCCGGCGCATTTGGGAGCGCGAGTTTGGCGGTACCGAAATGCCTTGGGCGGCTGGCGATTGGGTCTTTGGCACCACGGATGCCGGGGAAATGGCGGCGCTGCATCGCGAATCCGGCCAGGCGCGCTGGGCGGTTTCGCTACGCCCGCCAGCGCAGGGCAATAGGCCGCAGGAAATCATTCAGCTTTCGTCACCGCTACTCGCCGGTGGGCGGCTTTTTGTCGGCTCCAGCAGGGCAGAACTCATCACGCTCAATCCCCTGGATGGTGACGTGCTTGGGCGCCAGCGCTTGCCGGCTGCGCTATCGCTTCCCATGATTGTGGTGGCCGGTCGCCTCATTCTGGCGACGGATGACGGTAGCCTCATCGCCTTTGCCGGCGAAGGCTAAGGCCGCACCACATAATGCAGCCCATCATTGTCATTCTGGGCCGGCCCAATGTCGGCAAGTCCACGCTGTTCAATCGGCTGGCGCAGCGCCGCATCGCGCTGGTGCATGACACACCAGGCGTCACACGCGACCGCAAGGAAGTGACCGCGCGCATCGCCGGGCGCGATGTGACCTTGGTGGATACCGCTGGGCTTGAGGAAGCGCCCCCCGATACCGTGCCGGGCCGCATGCGCGCGAGTTCTGAAGCCGCTTTGCGCGGTGCCTCCCTCGTGCTGTTTGTGATGGATGCGCGCGCCGGCATCACGCCCGCTGATCGCGCTTTCGCGGCTTGGCTCAGGCGGATGCGCGTGCCGGTGCTGGTTGTTGCGAATAAGGCAGAGGGCCGCGCTGGCACCACCGCCGCCATGGAAGCCTTTGAATTGGGCCTGGGTGACCCCGTGCCGGTCAGTTCCGAACATGGTGATGGCTTCGGCAATTTGCATGATGAAATCTCGGCACGCCTAGGCCCGCTGCCAGACGATGAGGCTGAGGCAGAAGATCCAGACCGCCCACTCCGTCTTGCCATCGTGGGCCGGCCCAATGCGGGCAAATCCACGCTGCTGAATGCGCTGCTGGGTGAAGACCGTATGATCACGGGCCCTGAGCCGGGCCTCACGCGTGATGCGGTGGCCGTGCAATGGCGCGATTCTACGGGTGGTGAGGTGCGCCTGGTGGATACCGCCGGCATGCGCAAGAAGGCCCGCGTGCAGGAAACGCTGGAGCAGATGTCGGTCGCGTCTTCCCTTGCCGCGCTCAAGGAAGCTGAAGTGGTGGTGCTGGTCCTGGATGCGCTGCTTGGCATGGATGAACAGGATTTGCGCATTGCGCGCCTGGCGGAACGTGAAGGCCGCGCTTTGGTGATCGCGCTTAATAAATGGGATGCGGTGGAAGACCGCAATGTGGCGCGCAAGCGCGTGGAAGACGCGCTGATGACATCCCTCGCGCAATCCAAGGGCGTGCCGGTGGTGCCGCTTTCGGCGGTGACTGGGCGGGGCGTTGATAAGCTCATGCCCGCGGTGCGCGCGGCCTATGCGCTCTGGAATCGCCGCATCCCGACCGGGGAGGTCAATCGCTGGTTCGAAGCGGCGCTGGCACGGCATCAGGCGCCGCTGGTGGATGGCAGGCGCATAAAGCTGCGCTACGCGACCATGCCCAAGGCGCGTCCACCCACGATGGTGATTTTCGGCACGCGGGCCGATGAATTGCCGGAGGATTACCGGCGCTATCTGGTGAATTCCTTCCGCGAGCATTTCACCATGCCGGGCGTGCCGATCCGGCTGCAAATGCGATCCCCGCGCAACCCCTATGCCGAGGATGACGGCTAGTTTGGTTCCCGTTCAAACACCTTCACGGGAACCAAACTAAATCCCTGTTTTGCCGCGTTTTCTGAGCCGCCAAGTGATTCCGATTGGCATGAAAATATTCTAACGCCTACGCGGAAGCGCCATCGCCTGCCGATCTGCGCGCCATGACCAAAGGCGCTGATCCGGCGCGCGCGCTGATGATGACCGGCTGACCGCCAGCAAGCCACCATAAGCTCGCATATTATGCATTATGCACAAATTTAGGGCAAATTACCCTGACACCCACCCCATAACCGCCCAAATTCGCGGCACACGCCTTGCTAGCCCCGGTCTGAACAGCGCGTCGCGCTGAGGAACCGGGAGATGTCACATGGCCCTTCATCGCCGCCCCCCTACGCGTGCCCTTGCCCCTTGCGGCTGTGGCGCCGCCCATGCCTCGGGCTTTGCTTGTGAGAGTGCGCCTGTGGACGGCACCGGGGCTTTCGGGGAAGTCGCGCAGGAAGCCGTGTTGCGTGCGGCCTTCCCGAAGGATGCCACGCGGCGCGCACTGATTAATGCGGTTGGTGCCGGCACGCTGTTTGCCGCGCTTGATAGCTTCTTTCCGCTGGCCCGCGCGCGCGAAGCCTTGGCGCAGGGTGGAGGTGCTCCGGAAAAGCGCGACCTCAAGATTGGGTTCATTCCGATCACCTGCGCCACGCCCATCATCATGGCGCATCCGATGGGGTTTTATCAGCGCAATGGCCTGAATGTGGAGGTGATCCGCACCGCGGGCTGGGCCGTGATCCGCGACAAATCCATCGCGCGCGAATATGACGCGGCGCATATGCTCTCCCCCATGCCGCTGGCGATGTCGCTTGGCGTTGGTGTGGCGCAGCCGGTGCCGTGGGCGGTGGCGGCGATTGAAAACACCAATGGCCAGGCGATTACCCTCGCCAATAAGCACAAGGAAAAGCGTGATCCGAAGGATTGGAAGGGCTTCCGCTTTGCGGTGCCGTTTGATTTTTCGATGCACAACTATCTGCTGCGCGCCTATGTTGCCGAAGCCGGTCTTGATCCCGACCGCGATATTCAAATCCGCGCCGTGCCGCCGCCCGAGATGGTCGCCAATCTGCGCGCCGATAACATTGATGGCTTCCTGGGCCCGGATCCCTTTAATCAGCGCGCTGTCTTTGATGGGATTGGCTTTATTCATGTGCTGACCAAGGAATTTTGGGATGGTCATCCCTGCTGCGCCTTCGCCGTGCCGCGCGGCATGATGACCGAAACGCCCAATACCTTTGCAGCACTCATGCGTTCCATTGTTGAAGCCACGGCCTATGCTTCCAAGGCTGAAAACCGGCGCGAAGTGGCGCAGGCGATTTCTGGGCAGAATTACCTGAACCAGCCGCCCACCGTGGTGGAACAGGTGCTGACCGGCACCTTCGCCGATGGGCTTGGCCGCGTGCAGCGCGTGCCGGACCGGATCAATTTCGATCCCTTCCCCTGGCATTCCATGGCCGTGTGGATTCTGACGCAAATGAAGCGCTGGGGACAAATTCGCGGTGATGTGGATTATGCCGGTGTGGCGCAGCAAGTCTTCCTTGCGACGGACGCGGCGAAAGCCATGCGTGATCTTGGCCTGGAAGTCCCCGCCAGCGCATCGCGCACGCATCGCATTTTCGGGCGCGATTTCGATCCCGCGCAGCCTGAAGCCTATCTGAATAGCTTAACCATTCGTCGTTCGTAATGACTACCAGCGTACCCTTCTGGCGATCTGCCGGACTTTCTTTGCTGATCCTGGCGATATTTCTGGGCGCCTGGGAAATCGCCGTCATGCCCAAGGCCGGCGGTGGCGGTCCCGCGCTTGACCCTGAATACGCCGCGCTGCTGGGGCAGGCAGCGGCGCAGGGCGGTACCACGCCCATGCCGGGGCCAAGCGCCATCGGCAAGCGGCTTTTGGAATTGCTGGCCGATCCCTTCTATGTGCGCGGGCCGAATGATCAGGGGATTGGCGTGCAAATCGCCTATTCGCTGCTGCGTGTTGGCGCGGGCTTCGGGCTTGCTGCCATTGTTGCCATTCCGCTTGGCTTCGTCATTGGCATGTCGCCGCTGTTGAATGCCGCGCTCAATCCCTTCATTCAGGTGCTGCGCCCGGTCTCGCCGCTCGCCTGGATGCCGTTGGCACTTTATTCCATCAAGGATAGCGCGATTTCAGCGGTTTTCGTGATTTTCATCTGTTCCATTTGGCCCATGCTGCTGAATACGGCCTTTGGTGTCGCCAGCGTGCGGCGTGAATGGTTGAATGTGGCGCGCACGTTGGAAGCAGGGTGCTGGCGCACCGCCATTCGTGTGATCCTGCCCGCCGCAGCACCAACCATTGTGACTGGCATGCGCATTTCGATTGGCATTGCCTGGCTCGTGATTGTGGCGGCTGAAATGTTGGTGGGCGGTACCGGCATTGGCTATTGGGTCTGGAACCAGTGGAATAATCTTTCCATCGCCGACATCGTGATTGCCATCCTCATGATCGGGCTGGTTGGGCTTGCGCTGGACCGGCTGCTTGGGCTTGGCGCGCGTGCCGTGGCCTGGCGGGAGTAACCCCATGACAGCCTATGTTTCCATCGAAGGTGTCGCGCGCCGCTATGGCCCCACCACAGTCTTCCAAGATGTCTGGTTCGGCATTGCGCGTGGCGAATTCGTCTGCCTGGTTGGGCATTCCGGCTGCGGCAAAACCACTATCCTGAATATTCTGGCTGGGCTTGAAGCGCCCGATGATGGCGCGGTGATTGTGGATGGCCAGGCGATCTCTGGCCCATCGCTTGATCGCGCCGTGGTGTTTCAAGGCCATGCGCTGATGCCCTGGATGACGGCCGCCGGCAATGTCGCCTTCGCCATTTCCTGCCGCCATCGCGATTGGTCGCGCGCCGCCTGCGACGCTGCCGCACGTGAAGCCCTGAAGCGCGTTGGGCTTGACCACGCCGCGGATCGCAAACCGGCTGAGCTTTCCGGCGGCATGAAGCAGCGCGTTGGTATTGCCCGCGCACTCGCCATCAATCCAAAAATGCTGCTGATGGATGAACCCTTCTCGGCACTTGATGCCCTCACACGCGGCGCTTTGCAGGATGAGGTCGCGCGACTGGTCAGCGAAACCGCGCAAACCGGCTTCATGATCACGCATGATGTGGATGAGGCAATCTTGCTCGCGGACCGTATCCTGCTCATGTCCAATGGGCCGGAGGCACGCATTGCCGAGGTGGTGTTGAACACACTCCCCAAGCCGCGCACACGCGCCAATCTGCATCACATGCCGGGCTATCATGCGCTGCGTGATCACATCCTGGATTTCCTGATCGCACGTTCGCGCGCCTTCAAGGCCGATGCGCCGCCGGCTGACTGGTCGGCGCGTGCCGTGCCGGAAGTCAGCCCCGCCCTTTCCCCACCGCCGCTTGCGGCGGAGTGATCCTTCCCAAACCAAAGCTGGAGAAACGCGATGACGCGCGCCCAACTCACTGAAAAAATCCTCGACATCAAGCGCGAGAAAGGCTGGAGCTGGAAATACATCTGCGAGGAAATCGGCGGCATGTCGCCAACCCTTGTGGTGGGTGCGCTGCTTGGGCAGATGAAATTCGTAAAACCGCTCGCCGCCAAGGCAGGGAAGCTGTTTGGCCTATCTGAGGTTGAACAGCGCATGCTGAATGAAGTGCCCTATCGCGGCACGCAAATGCCGCCCACGGACCCGCTGATCTATCGCTTCTATGAAATGGTGATGGTGAATGGCCCGGCCTGGAAGGCGCTGATCGAAGAAGAATTCGGCGATGGCATCATGTCCGCCATTGATTTCGATTTCGATTTCGAACGCCAGGCGAACCCCAAGGGCGATCGCGTGAAGATCACCATGTCCGGCAAGTTCCTGCCCTATAAGTATTACGGCAATGAGCAGGGCATTCCGGATTACGGGTTCAAGGAAGAATAAGCCCTGGCTTTGCCAAAGGGTCATTTTGCCTTATGGCCCGGCCCTCTTATTGAACGGAGGCTCCCATGGCGCAGGATTTGACGGTTGGCATTGCAGGCTTGGGCGCGATTGGGCTGCATCTGGCCCGCGCCTTGGATAAGGGCGTGCCTGGCCTGAAGCTCGTCGCTGCCTCCGCGCGGGATCACGCCAAGGCCACCGCCAACGTGGCGGGGTTCGCCAACCCGCCGCGCATCGTCTCCAACGCTGAACTCGCAGCTTGCGATATCGTGGTGGAAGCCGCCCCGGCTGCGGTGTTTGAGGAAATCGCCACCGCCGCCATCGAAGCTGGGCGGATTTTTGTGCCTTCCTCAGTCGGCGCTCTGCTGCCGCGCATGCATCTGGTGGAACGGGCGCGGGCCACCGGCGCGCGCATCATTGTCCCCACCGGCGCCTTGCTTGGGCTTGATGCCGTGCGTGCCGCGGCGGAAGGCGATGTGGAAAGTGTCACCATCGAAACCCGCAAACCCCCGCGCGGCCTGGCAGGCGCCCCCTATCTTGAGAAGAACAAGATTGATGTCGGCGCCATCTCCAGCGCGACCCGGGTTTTCAAGGGCAATGCCTTTGATGCCGCCCAGGGTTTCCCGGCCAATGTGAATGTCGCCGCCGCGCTGGCCCTGGCCGGTATTGGGCCGGAACGCACCATGGTCGAAATTTGGGCCGATCCGGCCGTAACCCGGAACACCCATACCATCCGGGTGGAGGCCGCCACGGTTCGGCTGACCATGACCATTGAAAACGTGCCCTCTGAAGAAAACCCGCGCACCGGCAAAATCACGCCACTTTCCATCCTGGCGTGCCTGCGTGGCCTGACCTCAACGCTGAAGGTCGGCAGCTAATAAGGGGGGCGACCCCTTGCCCTGAAGCGCTATTTCCGCCAGATAGGTGCCGCTTCCGGGCCGTGCCCGGGGGTAATCCGCACGCGGCGCACCCTTCCTGATCAGGCAGGGTCCGGTCCCCCTCACGGGGGAAGGCGCCGCGGAGGCCCAACCGGACCATCATGGAAGGAGATCGCTCATGGCGATGCCCGAAGTTACCCTGCGTGCCCTGCTCGAAGCTGGGGTGCATTTTGGCCACCATACGCGCCGCTGGAATCCCCGCATGGCGCCCTACATCTTCGGCGTGCGCAACCAGGTGCATATCCTGGATCTGCAGCAAACCGTGCCGATGATGGACCGTGCGCTGCGCGCCGTGCGTGATACGGTCGCCGGCGGAGGCCGCGTGCTGTTCGTTGGCACCAAGAAGGCCGCCGCTGATTACGTGGCCGAAGCCGCGGTGCGCTGCGGCCAGTATTACGTGAACCATCGCTGGCTTGGCGGCATGCTCACCAATTGGAAGACCATCACCGGTTCCATCAAGCGCCTGCGTCAGCTAGATGAACGCCTGTCGGGCGATACGGCGGGTCTCACCAAGAAGGAAGTGCTGATGCTGTCGCGCGACAAGGAAAAGCTTGACCGCGCGCTGGGTGGCATCAAGGAAATGGGCGGCCTGCCCGATATCATTTTTGTCATTGACACCATCAAGGAAAAGCTCGCGATTGAAGAAGCCAATAAGCTTGGCATTCCGGTGATTGCGGTGGTCGATTCCAATGCCGATCCGGCTGGCGTGACTTTCCCCATCCCCGGCAATGATGACGCGATCCGCGCCATCACGCTTTACTGCGACATGATCGCGGGCGCGGTGCTGGATGGCATTTCGGCGGAAATGCAGGCTTCCGGCGTTGACCTTGGCGCGGTTGAGGAATTGCCTGAAGAAGCGCTACCGGAAGTCGCGGCAGAAATCGCTGCTGAAGTAGTGGCGCCGGTTGAAGGCGCCGAAGCGCCGGCCCAGGCCTGATGCTTTCGGGGTCACCAATCGGTGGCCCCTTTTCTTTCAATCATCCAGCAATGGGGATGAACAATGGCTGAAATCACAGCGGGTATGGTCCGTGACCTGCGCGAGCGTACCGGCGCAGGCATGATGGATTGCAAGAAGGCGCTGGTCGAAAATGGTGGCGATATGGAAGCCGCCATTGATTGGCTCCGCAAGAAGGGCCTTTCGGCAGCCGCCAAGAAATCCGGCCGCGTCGCCTCTGAAGGGCTTGTGGGCTTTGCCTCGGCCCCTGGTGTGGCCGCCATGGTAGAAGTGAATGCCGAGACGGATTTCGTTGCGCGCAACGAAACCTTCCAGCATTTCGTGGCAACGGTCGCGGAATTGGTGCTGACGGTCGGCGACGATATTGAAGCGCTGAAGAATGCCACCTGGCCGGGCACGGTGGATCTGGTTGAAGAAACCACCCAGCGCAAGACAGTGGCGGATCAGCTCACCAGCCTGATCGCGACGATTGGGGAGAATATGTCCATCCGTCGCGCCAAGCGCTTCCAGGTCGCGGAAGGCACGGTTGCGACCTATATGCATTCCGCCGTGAAGCCCGGGCTTGGCAAGATCGGCGTGCTGGTGGCGCTTGAAGGCACTTCCGAACAATCCGTCATGGAAACACTCGGTCGCCAGATTGGCATGCATGTGGCCGCGGCGCGCCCGGAAGCGGTGGATGTTTCGGCTGTTGATCCATCCGCGCTCGCGCGTGAGCGTGATGTACTGGCCGAACAGGCGCGCGCTTCCGGCAAGCCCGAAGCGATCATTGAAAAAATGGTCGAAGGCCGTATCCGCAAATACTACGAAGAAGTGGTGCTGTTGGAACAGGTTTGGGTGCATGATGGCGAAAGCCGCGTGAAGGAAGTGGTGAAGAAGGCGGGCTTGAAGCTTGCCGGCTTCGCCCGCTTCCATTTGGGTGAGGGCATTGAAAAGCAGCAGGGCGATTTCGCCGCCGAAGTGGCCGCTGCCGCAGGCAAGGCCTGATCTGACTAGCTGGGGGGAGCCTTAGCGCCCCCCCCTGCTTTAACTTATTGCCGCCTTCGCAGGCATGTCCTTATGGTGGCGCCCGCAACCTGAACCCGATTCGAGATTGAGCCCCCATGAGCCAGAACCCGGCCTATAAGCGCGTCATGCTCAAGGTCTCCGGTGAGGCCCTGATGGGGGATCGGGATTACGGTCTGGACAATGCGACCTGCCGGCATATTGCCGAGGATATTCGCGGCGTGGTGGATCTGGGCGTGCAGGTCTGCCTCGTGATCGGCGGGGGAAACATCTTCCGCGGCATTTCGGGCGCTGCTTCCGGCATGGACCGTGCCCAGGCCGATAGCATCGGCATGCTCGCCACCGTCATGAATGCGCTCGCCATGCAGAATGCGTTGGAAAAGGTCGGCGTGCAGACGCGCGTGCAAAGCGCGATCCCGATGGCGAGCCTCTGTGAGCCCTTCATCCGCCGCCGTGCCGAACGTCACATGGAAAAGGGCCGCGTCGTGATTTTCGCGGCTGGTACAGGAAATCCGTTTTTCACCACCGATACCGCGGCGGCCTTGCGCGCGGCCGAGATGTCCTGCGATGCGCTGTTCAAGGGCACGCAGGTGGATGGCGTCTATTCTGCCGATCCGCGCAAGAAGCCCGATGCCAAGCGCTACGAAACACTGACCTATCTTGATATGCTGGCGCGCGATCTGGC